>CAXMSM010000250.1:0-6349 GCA_964195655.1 uncultured Gammaproteobacteria bacterium
CCACCACCCCCAGCCACAGCACACCGCGCAACCTGCCATCACACCGAAACGTGGCATGTCCGCCGTTCGCAACAACATGGCGAAGAGCACTGCTGATTGGGGAGGTGGTAAGCCCGGTCGTCATCATCAGCAGCACCAACCCCGCAACGGGTTTGGGTTACCCACTATCGCGGACAAACCGCCGCAAGCCTCGCTGAGAGTGATGGCCCCGGGGCCATCACGGGGCAGCTCAACATGAGAGACCACTCATCTTCATCTCATCCAGGGTTCCCATCGGTGCGGGAATCTGAACATGACCGCGAAATACGCGTGACAACAGATGAGATGAATGGAGCACACATCATGAAACGACCCGCCACTTGGAAGGTTCTCACCGTCGGCGCCGCCATGACCGGTCTCGGTGTCCTCGGCGCTGGAACCGCGATGGCCGATGAGCCCAGGCCGTCGCCCGTCGACACCAGCGGCGAGAAAACTGTAGAGGTACTTAGGCCCGCCACCGACGACGGCGGCGCATCGGAGTCGGAGTCGGAGTCCAGAATCCTTTGGTGGTATTTAAACCGGTGAGCCACAACTCGACGAGGCTGTAGCCGCTTATTCGTCCACCTGGTGCCGGCTGATCCCGTAGGCCACCGTTCCCCGCGCGGTGGAGATGTCGGCGGCGGTGCGGTCCTCGTCGGTGGCTGCGTTCCAGTCGGCCTGCAGTTCTCGGCCGACATCGGCCCGCTGTAGTTGGCGGTCGTCGTGCCATGTCCCCAGTGCTCAATGTGGTCGGGTTTCGTGTTGTGGCATCACGCGTACTCGCAACCGTGGACTTCTGGACCACGGTTGCCGGAACAGCTCATCGGTCAGTCTCGATGAGCGTGGCCGCTCCGGTCAGACGCTCGGCGAGTAGCCGTGCTTCGCCCGCGGTGAGGTGGATCAAATCATCGAGGCCCCCGAAGC
The DNA here is from genome assembly GCA_964195655.1 of uncultured Gammaproteobacteria bacterium. Lineage (GTDB taxonomy): Bacteria > Actinomycetota > Actinomycetes > Mycobacteriales > Mycobacteriaceae > Mycobacterium. The sequence goes on from CAXMSM010000250.1 coordinate 943, forward strand.
CGCTTAGGTGTAGCTCGACTACCGCGGCGCTGTCTACGTCACGTCGGGCGTGCGCGCCGACCTCTCCATCTGCTGACGCTGGCGTGATGTAGACGAAGGGGAGTAGCAGCGCTGGTCCTCGCGGAATATCTCATCGGAGTGGCCGTCGCCGTCGGAGCACCAGGGCGCGCACTGGATGGGGGCCGGGCCGCCGGGCGTCTCATTCGCGACACCTGACGGTGCTCGCGAAACGGAGTCTTCGTGGGTGGTGTGCATGGCTAGCGACCTCTCGGTGTCGCGCGGCTCATCAACCGCACCCCGAACCCCACGCTGCCCAGCCGCGCCTTCGATGGCCGACCGGCTCTGCTGGCGATACCCGACGGCCTGGCTATTGGCTCAAATGAGCCACTAGGGGCACCTGCCGTGTGAGTTACGCTGGAGCACATGCCAACCCGACGCGGACCAGCAGCACGGGCAATTGTGAAGGCCCTCAACGCGGACCTGAAACAAGCCGCCCAAGAGCGCGGCAAGGAACTGGCTTGGACTGAGCGGGACCGCAAGACCGTCGCGATGATCGCCGATCTCGCTGACATCCGCTCAGACCTCATGGCCCGATACATCGACTGCACAGACATGAAGGCGGCAACGAACGCCAGCACCGAGATACGCCAGTTGTCCACGACTATCGGCACGCTCAGCGACCGGCTGAAAATTGATGCCCCCCAGCCGAAAACGATCACCCAGGTCAAGAACTCCCGCGCCGCGAATATCCGGTGGGACCGTGCCCGCGCACAAGGCGCCCTCTAAATGCCCAAGAAGGTCGAGCAGGACCGCCCCGGCAACGTTGTTCCCGGCGTGTGGGATGCGCTGTGGGACAAGGTCAATAGCGACCGCGACCCGCGTGCCGTTCTGAGCGCCGCAGACACCGCCGAGGTGGAACGTATCCTCGCGGCGGCACCGCTAGCCCGCCCCGTCCTAGCCGAGCAGATGCGCGGCGGGGGGCCGGTAGTGGTCGGCAAGTTCGGCCTGCCCAGCCCTCACAGCAGCGAGGTGCGGCAATGGCGGCGCCCACTGGCTCGATTCTCAGACCCCACCCCGGTCGCTAATGATCCCGAGCTGGTTGGCTGGCTGGTGTCGAAGGATGACAGGGTCGAACCCTGGTACGGCGGTTGAGGGAGTACCCGCCGGTCGAACCGGCCCACCAATGCGAGATGTGCCACCGCCGCAGGTATACGCGGGGCCTCTGCCGTATCCACGCCGGACTCCAACCCGAACCACCAGGACGGTCGGCGGGCGGCGGTAGTGGTGGTGTGGCGCGGCTCAGGCGGCTATGGGCCGAGGTGAACGGCACCGACGGGTGAGGGAAACCTCAGAACTGAGGTTTCGGTATCCGCGAGAGCGTCCAGCGCGCCGCGCTGGCATGCAGTCACGCAGGCACGCAGGATTTTGAGCTATTTGTCCGTGATCGTATTGTCAGCGATGCGAATCGTTGGCACGCCGCTTTTTCGCGATCACTTGCCACACGGCGGTGATGATCAGCGCACCGATCAGCGATCCGATCACGCCGCTGGGTCTGAGAGCCAGTCCGTCGCCAGCTATCAGGCTGAACAACAGTCCGCCGACGAAGGACCCGAGCGTCCCAGCGACGAATGCCAGCGTCCAATCGATCTGGGTCGACCGGCGACCCATGAGGAGCTGAGCGATCCAGCCGATGGCCATGCCAAAGACGATCAGGGCGAGAATCAACATAGCTGGTGAGACTACCGGTTCCTGGCCTCGTTGAGCTCGCGCTGCAGGCTGGTGTCGCCGGTCGGTGAGTCGGGGTGCAGGACACGTGAGAGTGCGCGGTATACGGCGTCGGCGCCGTGGTGGCCGACGCGGCGGAACATGATCTGCGCCCACTGTGGTTCGGTGCCGGGCACTCCAACACTTAAGGCGCGCAGGTGTTTCGATATGTGCTGGCACCTGCGCATATACGTTAAGTGTTGGCAGGAATTATCGCCAACACTTAAGATGGCGGGTATGAGCAAAGGGCACGGCGAAGTGCAACGCCACATACTGGCTCGCCTCGCACAGAACACCGCAGAAGACACCGATATCGAGCCGCGCTACCAGTCATGGACATCGCTGGAAAACCTTTGCGCCGACACCCCATACATCCGCGAGAGCGTCCGGCGCGCCGTCGGCAAGCTCGCCGCCGACGGCATAGTCGAAACCAAGCTGCTGTACACGGTTAGCTGGCGGCACAGCGGCGGTGCGGGGCCGGTCGAAGAGATCGCCGCCGCCGGTAGGCCCGAGCCAGCCGCACGGCTTCACACCTACCGGAACGTCAACACAGGGGAGTCCTGGGCTATGTGGAATGTGCCGCTCCGTTGTTACGGCAACCGTCAGCTACACGCACGGCTGGCACGCTAGAAACGGGCCAGCAAATGGCGGTGCCTCAGGCCCCGTCTGTGACCGGTCAGGTCATATTGAGGTCATGGCCCCCTGGTTTAGGGGTGTAACCGCAGGTCAAACATGGTGCGCGATCGCGATCTGGCTGCGTTGTCGAGGCGTTTGGTGGATGTTTCTGATCAGCTGGAGGCGTTGTCGGGTGCGTCGGATGTGATCGCTGCGGCTGCGTCAACGCCTGACGTGAAGTGGTGAGTTGTTCTCACCCCAAGGGTCTGCTTGCTGTCGCTGGGGTTTTCTTACCTCCTTCGCCCTGGCGCGGCAGGTGGTTGAAGGGGCGGGTGCGCCCGGAGGTCTGCCGGTTGGCCTCGTGTGGCTGCACTCGCCCCTGTTTGGTGTCCGACGCGATGTCGGCATCAAAGGTGGGTCGGCGGCGTGCTTGTGGACCGGTCGCAGCGCGCCCCGGCTCACCGCCTCGCGGGCCGGGTGATCGGTCTAGCGTGATCACCTGTTGCCACGTAGGTGAGCTGGCCCATGCCGGGCGGAGCGGCCTCGCTGTTGATACTCACTTCGTGGATCAGACTGCCTGGTACCGCCGCATTCGCATCCAGTGTGAGGTGCAGGAACATGGTGCCCGAGCGACCGGATTCCAAACGGTCGGTGCTGTCCCGGGCGCCCGCGGCCTGCAGGCGCTGGCTGACTTGCTCGGAGTCGAGTTCTTCGACGACCGTGCCCGAGTCGGCGTCCAGCACGGTGAGCCCCTCGACTGTCGTGGTGCCAGTGGAGAAGTTCGTCACCGACAGCTCGTAGACCAGGTGGGTCTTGCCGTCGGAACCCGGAAAGGGAACGGGCGGGAACGCAACTGATCCGATGAGCGGGGTGAGCGCATCTTCGGCCATGGCCGCAGCCGGGGTCGGGGTGTCGCCGCCGCCCGTCGATGTTCCGCAGCCGGTGCAGACGAGGGCGATCGCGCCGCTGACCGCAACTGCGGAGATAAATTGACCTGCTGACGATCGACTCGGCATCGCGTTCCCTCCGTCGGTCTCCGGTAGACGATAGTCAACACCCAGCCCGCAAAATTCTCCTCGCACGATGGCGCCGTTAGCGTCCGCCGTTAGCGTCCGCCGACGATTGCCCGGTTGCCCAGCGTCATACTGGCCGCGCCCGGCGCAGCGATCACCAGCGGCCAATTCAGCGTTCCCGGGAGCGCGAGCACCAACCGGTAGATGGCCAGCAGCGCCCCGATCTTCGGGACGGTCGTCAGAGCACTTGGGAAACAATTTGGGACCACTCGAACTAAAGTCCATTGCGGATCCAGTTTCAGGGACCAGTAGCGTTGACCTCTTGCGATCGGGGAGTACCCGCGCGACCTCGAAGCGGCCTCTGGAGATGAGTGGAATTGACATCCGATAACCGCCAGCCGGGAAAGATGCTGCGGGCAGCCCACCAGATCATGCCGGGCCTCGACACGTTTACCCGCTATCAGCGGTCATGGCTGCGCAGTGACCTTGCGGCCGGCCTATCGGTGGCGGCCGTCGCACTTCCTGTCGGCATCGCCTACGCGGAACTCGCGGGTGTTCCGGCGGTTTATGGCATGTATTCCGCCATCTTCCCGCTGCTGGTCTATGCGCTATTTGGGTCCTCGCGCCAGTTGATGACCGGCCCGGACGCAGCGACCTGCATCATTGTCGCGGCCGCCCTCGGCCCCCTGGCCGGGGGCGACCCGGCGAAATACCTCACGTTGATGGTGATCCTGACCCTGCTGACAGGGGTTCTGTACATCGTCGCCGGTTTGGCACGGCTGGGATTCATCGCCAACTTCCTGTCCCAGCCCATCCTTACCGGCTACCTGAATGGCATCGCACTCATTATCATCGCGGGCCAGCTCGAGAAACTGTTCGGGTATCCCGGTGAGGCCGACGATTTTTTGGCCAAACTGGTGGAATTTGTTAGCCGTCTCGATCAATCCCATCTGCCGACGCTGCTACTCGGCCTCGGCCTGCTGGCCGCGTTGGTCGTGCTGCGTCGCCTAAGCCCGAAATTGCCTGCCGCCCTGGTCGTGGTGGTCGCTGGAATTGCTGTGGTGGCGGCGTTGGGCCTGGATCAGGATGGCGTCGTGGTTCTGGGGAGTGTGCCGGCCGGACTGCCTTCGCTGCATTTTGAGTACATCGACCCGGGGGTAATCGGCGAGCTGTTTATCAGCGCGGCCGGCATCGCCCTGGTCAGCTTCACCAGTGGCGTACTGACAGCAAAGAGCTTCGCACGGCGCAATCGCTACGAGATAAGCCCCAACCAGGAACTCATCGCCTTCGGGGCCTGCAACATCGCCACTGGACTGGCGCAGGGATTCCCGGTAACCGGCGCGGATTCCCGAACTGCTGTCAACAATGCCATGGGCGGCAAAACCCAGTTGGTGGGGATTGCGGCCGCTGCGGCCATGCTGCTGGTGTTGTTTTTTCTGACCGAGCCACTCGCATACGTGCCCACCGCCGCACTGGCCGCCGTGATCATGGTGTCAGCCATTGGCCTATTCGACTGGCGGGAGCTGCGTCACCTGTACTTGCTCAGCCACCGGGAGCTGCTGCTGTCGGTCGCGACCACAGTCGGCGTGCTGACTCTCGGCGTGCTTCCCGGAGTATTGCTTGCAGTAGTCCTCTCACTGCTCTGGCTGCTGTCGGTGGTATCCAAACCGCACTATGGCGAGCTCGGGCGTGTCAAGGGCATGAAGGGGTTCCACAACAAGACGGACTACCCGGAAGCCAAGACCATACCGGGACTCGTCATCTATCGATTCGACTCCAACATTGTGTTTTTCAACGCGGATAATTTCAGAGATGGTCTGCGTGAAGTTATCGCCGCCGTTGCACCGACGCACGGCACAACGTTGGCCAAAGTGACTGAGGAGGATGAGTACTTTCCGCTTCCACCGCAGTTGCGTCGGTTCATGGAAAGTGTTCAGGCTCTTGTCGAGGGCGGATTCGCCTGCAGGACACCAGGTGAGCATGGCCCTGTCGAACTCGATCGACACACCTCGGCC
>CAXMSM010000251.1:0-15844 GCA_964195655.1 uncultured Gammaproteobacteria bacterium
CGGATGCGCTCGGCGCCAGACACCGAGGATCCGCCGTACTTCTGCACGACGAGCGCCACTACTCCACCTTTCAGTACCGTTTGGAAACCCTTTGGTACCAGATCAGAACCAGATCGGAACCCGGGGATATTTCATCAAGGATAAGGGCTGGACGCATCTGGGTTATCCCGCCCGTCGCCGCCGGTACTGTCCCCGGGCATGCCCGTAAAGCCTACCGATCGGTCTGCCGACACCTCCGTCCCGATTCTCGCCCCTATCGCGGCCAGATGGAGTCCGCGCGTTTTCGACCCCACCATCGAGCTGTCCGACGACGATCTGACAGCACTTCTGGAGGCCGCGCGCTGGGCCGCCACCTGGGGCAAGCGCCAACCCGTGCGATTCGTCATCGGGCGTCGAACCGACGATGCCTTCATCACCCTGTCCGGCCTGCTCAATAGGGGAAACCACTACGCCCACGCAGCCGGTGCTCTGGTTCTGCTCTGTGCCGATCAAGGCCCCGACGAGCAGACCGCCCGGTACTCCGCCGTCGACGCCGGCTCCGCGATGGCCAACTTATCCATCGAGGCAGTCTCACGCGGGCTCATCGCGCATCCGATGGCCGGATTCGATGCCCCAGGAGCCATCGAAGCATTCCAACTGCCCGACGGCCTACGCCCACTGATGGTCATTGCAGTCGGCACGCTGGGCGACTACTCCGAGGCGGCGCCGGAGATCGCCGACCGCGACCGGGCGCCCCGCGAACGCCTGCCGCTCAGCGAAGTCGTCCTCAATTGGCGGGAATAGCCAGGGGCGTGAGCGGCGCGGCTGACTCGAACTGAGCGCTGGCGTAGACCGTCTCGTCCCCGCGCCAAGGCTTAACCGCAGAAATGTTCCGCGGAGCCCCCGAGCGCCCACTGGCACCCGGCCTGGTCGTGGCAGTCCGCTTCTCTCCAGAGTTCATCGGGCCAGCTCCATGAGATGTGCACTGATCGCGGCGCGTATGGCCTCGGGCGAGTCCAGTGGCGGTTCGGAAAGTGCGTGGAGAGCTAAGCCGTCGATCAGTGCGTGCAGGCGCACTGCTTCGAGTTCGAGGTCACGACCTTCTGATACGAGATCGGCCGCTGCCAATTTGGAGAGCACCTCACGCACCGTGCCGCGTACCCGGAGATCAAGGTCATTGGCTTTGGCAGCCAACTGCGGACTGGCGTTCCCCGGACAGGGATCACAACGCCCAGGCATGTTGCAGGCACTGCCGCAGACGCCCGCCGCGGCGCAAGCCTGGACTGAAGCCAAGCAATGCCTAGCGTCCCTCGACGGCCTTCCAGAGCTGCTAGACACCGAACACGCACTGCAATCGACCATCAACGCCCAACTTGCCCTGCTCATCACCGGCGTTGTGCACGCTCGCGCACTCGCCGACGATCGTGGTGTAGAGGCGGATTTCGTCGCCGGCCACTCGGTCGGCGCGTTCTCCGCCGCAGTCCTGGCCGGGGTTCTCGACCTCGCCGACGCCATCCGAGTCGTGCGCGTCCGTGGTGAGGAAATGCAACGCGCATGCGCCGACCGGCAATGGGGCATGGCCGCGCTGAGCGGACTGCACTTGCAGGCTGTGCGATCACTACTGAAAAAACAAGGCACCCCTGACAATCCGCTATGGGTCGCCAACATCAACGCGGCGGATCAAATCGTCGTCAGCGGCACGAGTGTCGCGTTGGACGAACTCCGCGGGCCCGCCGCTGGTGCCGGCGCACGGGACCTCACAGTCCTTGAGACCACGATCGCCTCACATGGCCCTATCCAGGCAAGCACAGCCCGAGCCGTCGCCGCCGAGTTGGCCAAAGTCCACTACGGGGACCAACAACGCGCGTACCTGAGCAACCTCACCGGACGCAGGCTGCACCGCGACCCCGCCGGAGTCCTCGATGACCTGGCCGAAGCGGTACAGCACCCAGTCCAATAGTTCGACGGCATGCGACTCATCGGTGAACTCGGCGTCACTTCCGCAATCCAGCTGCCACCCGGTCACGTACTCGCGGCACTAGCGGCACGCAGCCTACCGAACGTGCACGCTATCTCCCTCGACGAGATCGGCATCGATGCCGCGCTCCGGCGCGTCCAGCGATCGTAGACTCCGGCATCCCCAGCATCGCCCAGCAGAATATCAACGCCGCAATGACTTTCGACCCGTACTTAGGCGGCCGCGGCACCCTGGGCTTGACGATCTTGGGCCGCTGCGCAGTCCACGGCGCCTTGCGGGCGTGGTTACGGTGCCAGCCGGTCGTGGCGCACAACTCGTCCAGTATCCGGCCCTTGCCGGCCTTGCCCGACCGTGCGTAGCGAGTCGCGACCGTCTTCGTCACAGCCTTGCGTTGACTCATCGTCAGCCCCATAACCTGGGCCTATCCAGCGATCCGTCCGCCACTGGTCAGGCGCGCCGCACGCGCGCACTCCGTCCGCCACTGGTCAGGCGCGCCGCACGCGCGCACTCTCAAATGAGGCAACGAAGAGGTCTACGCGGACATTTTTCGTGAGTCAACGCAGGGTTTTGGCTTCCGCACCGACGGGAGTAGAGTGAACCTGTGCAGCGCGTGCTCCTTCTCGTACGCCGCGACGGGGTCTGAACCAGACCGGCTTCCCGTCGCGGGTGTTCGCGACGCGCCGGTCTGAAATCCTTCTAGACCTTCCGGAGCACCGAAATGACTTCCTTCTCCTCCCCGAGTTTCAATGCTGCGGACGCCTACTCGTCGGTACGCACCATCAGCACCCCCTCGGGTGCGCCCCATTCCGGCCAGCCCGCCTGGAATACCCAGTGCGGCTCCGCCATGCCGGTCACCCGCTACCGCAGCTTCGCCGCCGAGATTCCCGGGGGAGAGCCGGTGCGTCCGTTCGACCGCACCTGGCCCGACAAGGTGATCAGCACCGCGCCGATGTGGTGCGCGGTAGACCTGCGCGACGGCAACCAGGCTCTGATCGACCCGATGAGCCCGACGCGTAAGCGGCGCATGTTCGATCTGCTGGTGCGGATGGGCTACAAGGAGATCGAGGTCGGCTTCCCCTCAGCCAGCCAGACCGACTTCGACTTCGTCCGCGAGATCATCACCGCAGGAGCGATCCCCGATGACGTCACGATTCAGGTGCTGACACAATGCCGACCCGAGCTGATCGAGCGCACTTTCGAGGCCTGCGAGGGTGCGCCGCGCGCGATCGTGCACTTCTACAACTCGACGTCAATCCTTCAGCGCCGCGTGGTTTTTCGTGCCGACGGCGGCGCGGTCAAGAAGATCGCCACCGACGGCGCCCGGCTGTGCGTCGAAGAGGCCAAGAAGTACCCGGGTACGCGCTGGCGCTTCGAGTACTCCCCCGAGTCCTACACAGGCACTGAGCTTGAGTATGCGGTCGAGGTTTGCGATGCCGTGTCTGAGGTGATCCAGCCGACATTCGATTCGCCGCTGATCATCAACCTGCCGGCGACCGTCGAGATGGCCACCCCGAACGTCTACGCCGACTCGATCGAGTGGATGAGCCGAAATTTGGCCCGCCGGGATTCCATCATCCTTTCGTTGCACCCGCACAACGACCGCGGAACCGCGGTTGCCGCAGCGGAATTGGGTTACGCAGCTGGTGCAGATCGTATCGAGGGGTGTCTGTTCGGAAACGGCGAGCGCACCGGCAATGTTTGCCTGGTGACCCTGGGTATGAACCTGTTCTCGCGCGGCGTGGATCCGCAGATCGACTTCTCCAACATCGACGAGATTCGCCGCGCGGTCGAATACTGCAATCAGCTGCCGGTACCTGAGCGCCATCCCTACGGTGGCGATCTGGTGTACACCGCGTTCTCCGGAAGCCACCAAGACGCCATCAACAAGGGCCTGGACGCGATGAAGATCTCCGCCGATGAGCAGGACGCCGACGCAGATGACATCCTCTGGCAGGTCCCGTATCTGCCTATCGACCCCAAGGACGTCGGCCGCACCTACGAAGCCGTCATCCGGGTGAATTCCCAGTCCGGCAAGGGCGGCGTCGCCTACATCATGAAGGCCGATCACGGCCTGGCCATGCCGCGGCGGCTGCAGATCGAGTTCTCCCGAGTGATCCAAGAGATCGCAGAGGGATCAGGCGGGACGGGCGGCGAAGTGTCGCCCAAGGAGATGTGGGACGCCTTCTACGAGGAGTACCTGGCTCCGGTCGCCCCGCTGGAGCGGATGCGCCAGAAGGTGGATGCCGCCGAGGTGGACGGCGGCACCGACACCATCACCGCGAACGTCAAGATCAATGGCGTGGAGACCGAGATCGTCGGCGCGGGAAACGGGCCACTGGCCGCATTCTGCGACGCTTTGGGTGCGGCCGGCTATGACGTCAACGTCCTGGACTACTCCGAGCACGCGATGTCGGCGGGCGAGGAGGCACAGGCCGCGGCCTATGTGGAAGCCTCAATCGGTGGTAACACCGTGTGGGGTGTCGGGATTGCGACCTCCATCACAACTGCATCACTGCGTGCCGTCGTCTCGGCCGTGAACCGGGCCGCGCGTGGTTAACTGTCGGTCGCGCAAACGCGCGAACCCCTGTTAAGGAGTAGCCGTCATGTGGGATTCGTTCTGGGACTATCTGTGGTCCGCAGTCGTCATCTTCGCGTTCATCGCGTACCTGATAATCCTCTTCAACATCCTCGCCGACCTGTTCTGGCGTGACCACAAGACCTCAGGCTGGATCAAGGCGGTCTGGGTTGTCTTCCTGATCCTCGTTCCCTACCTGACGGCGCTGGTCTACCTGGTCGTCCGCGGGCAAGGGATGGCCGAGCGCGCACGCGAGCAGGCGCTGCAGTCCAAGGCGCAGGCCGACGACTACATCCAGCAGGCCGCCGGACGCTCACCCGCGCAGGAGATCGCCGACGCCAAAACGCTGATGGAAACGGGCACGATCACTCCGGCCGAGTTCGATGCGCTGAAAGCCAAGGCGCTCAGCTAGTTTCAGGCCCCCTGGTTTGAGGCGCTGAGCTAGTTTCAGGCACGGCTAGAAGAGCATGAACTGATCGTCGGCGGCCGACGTGTCGACGAACTCGTCGATGGCGGGGCCGCCGATCACCGAGTCCAGACTCCGAATGAACTCAGCACCACCGACCAACGGGACGCCGAGTTCATTCGCCTGGAAGCCCTTACCCTGCCCGGGCGCGGCGTCATCGCAGATAACCAGCGACGTATGCGGGTCCACTGCGTCGGCATAGGCCAGCCCCGCATGCAGGATGCGCTCGATGAGCTCCTCGTGGGTTTGGCTGACCTCGGCCGCCAGCGCGACGCGCATACCCTGCACCAACCGTCGTCCCGCCACGAACCGGCCGGGATTGGCATACGGACACGGCATCCGGGCGGCCACTACCTTGAGGGGCCGCAGTTCGTCATGGGTGACGCGGCCATTCGGCCAGGTGCGCCGCGTCACAGAACGCACCGGCAACCAAACGCTGCGCTCGCGGGCACCCGCAAGCACGGGTTTGAGGATCTCGGCGAGCACCAGGGCGTCGTCGAGTGCGTCGTGCGGCTTCATCTGGCTGATCCCCCAGTGGCGCGCGAGCGTCTCCAGCCTCAGGTTCTCTGTGCCGAGGTCCAGGCGACGGGCCAGCTCGACGGTGCACATCACCGTCTCCACCGGCAGTTCGGCCTCCACCAACTCGGCCTCCGCGGCTAGGAAGCCGTAGTCGAAGCCGACGTTGTGGGCTACCAGGGTGCGCCCCCGCAGCAGCTCGATCAGATCGCCGACGACGTCGCCGAAAGTCGGCTGCCCCTCCAGCATGTCGGCGGTGAGCCCGTGCACATGTGTGGGACCGGGGTCGACGCCGGGGTTCAGCAGACTGTAGAGGCTCTTCTCGACGTTGCCGTCGTCACTGAGGGCCAGAGCCGCGATACTCACGACGCGCGCCTGCCCGGGATGGAATCCCGTCGTCTCGACATCGACGACCGCCCAGCCGGAACCGGTCTGTTCGGCTGGCCTGCCCCAGTGACGTCCCGCGGTTGAGCTCACACATCGAGAATCGCACGCACCGCAGACAACCCTCGCCCATCAGGTGCGTGTCGGTCGCTCCAGTTCAATCTCTTTTAGACTGCCGAGATGGTCACCAGACGGGGACGGCTTGCGCTCGCGGCAGGTGCCGGAGCGCGGTGGGCGTCGCGGGTCACCGGCAGGGGTGCCGGCGCCATGATCGGCGGATTGGTCGCCATGAAGCTGGATCGCTCGATCCTGGGCCAGCTGGGCCGCGATCGTCGCACCGTTGTCGTGACCGGCACCAATGGCAAGTCGACGACAACCCGGATGACTGCCGCGGCGCTGGCCACCACCGGGGAGGTGGCGACCAACACTGAGGGGGCGAACATGGACGCCGGGCTGGTGGCTGCTCTCGCCGCTGCACCCTGCGCCTCGCTAGCCGCGCTCGAGGTCGACGAAATGCACGTCCCGCACGTCTTGGATGCGGTGGAAGCCGCCGTCGTCGTCTTGTTGAACCTGTCGCGCGACCAACTCGACCGGGTCGGTGAGATCAATCACATCGAGCGCACCCTGCGCAGCGGGCTGGCCCGTCACCCAGCCGCGGTGGTCGTCGCCAATTGCGACGACGTGCTGATGACGTCCGCCGCCTACAACAGCCCGAACGTGGTGTGGGTGGCCGCGGGCGGTGGTTGGGCAGGTGACTCGGTGAGCTGTCCGCGAACCGGCGAGATCATCGTCCGCGAAGACGCGCACTGGTACTCGACGGGTGCGCTGCCTGATGTCGGGCCCGGCGGCCCTCCGGCGCCCAATGTCGGGCCCGGCGGCCCTCCGGCGCCCAATGTCGGGCCCGGCGGCCCTCCGGCCTTGAAACGGCCAGAACCCGATTGGTGGTTCGACGACACGCACATCCACGGCCCCGACGGTCTGTCGCTGCCGATGACCCTGGCATTGCCTGGGGCGGTAAACCGGGGTAACGCGACGCACGCTGTCGCGGCGGCGGTCACGTTGGGCGCCGACCCGGCCGCAGCCGTTGCCGCGGTGTCGCGGGTCGATGAGGTGGCCGGCAGGTATCGGACCGTGCAGGTCGGCGGACACACCGCGCGGGTGCTGCTGGCGAAGAATCCGGCCGGCTGGCAGGAGGCGTTGTCGATGGTCGACCGCGACGCTGTGGGCGTGGTGATCGCGGTGAACGGACAAGTCCCCGACGGAGAAGACCTGTCCTGGCTGTGGGACGTGCGTTTCGAACATTTCGAGACCGTTCAGGTGGTGGCCGCCGGCGAGCGAGGCACTGATCTGGCGGTGCGACTGGGCTACGCGGGCGTCGAGCACACCCTGGTACACGACACCGTGCGCGCCATCGGGTCATGCCCGCCAGGCCATGTCGAGGTACTCGCGAACTACACGGCCTTCCTGCAACTCAACCGCGTGCTGGAGCGCCTGAAATGACCCAAGGGAGTGCGAAGACATCGGAATCTGCGGTGCGGATCGGGCTGGTGCTGCCCGATGTAATGGGCACCTACGGGGATGGCGGCAACGCGGTCGTGCTGCGACAACGGTTACGGCTGAGGGGGATCGACGCAGAGATCGTAGCGATCACGCTGGACGACCCGGTGCCCTCGGAACTGGACCTGTACACCCTCGGGGGCGCCGAGGATTACGCGCAACGGCTGGCCACCAAGCATCTGATCCGCTATCCCGGCCTGCAGGAGGCGATTTCGCGAGGCGTGCCGGTGCTGGCGATCTGCGCTGCCATCCAGGTACTTGGCCATTGGTATGAGACCTCGGCCGGAGAGCGTGTCGACGGTGTGGGGGTGCTGGACCTGACGACGTCGCCGCAGACTGAACGCAGCATCGGCGAAGTCGCCGCCACTCCGCTCCTCGACAGGTTGGCCCAGCCCTTGACCGGATTCGAAAACCACCGCGGCGGAACGGTACTAGGCGCCGATGCGCGGCCGCTAGCCGCCGTGACGAAGGGAGCGGGCAACCGCGCCGGGGACGGCTTCGACGGCGCCGTGCAGGGCAGCGTCCTCGCCACCTATCTGCACGGCTGCTGCCTGGCCCGCAACCCCGAACTCGCCGACCACCTACTCGCCGAGGTGGTCGGGCCGCTGGCCCCGCTGGAGCTGCCCGAGGTCACGTTGCTGCGCCGGGAACGCCTGGCGGCACCACGACGCGTCTGAGCTCAGCGTGGGGCGACGATGCCGTGCTCGTAGGCGAAAACGATCGCCGCGGCGCGGTCACGTAACCCCAGTTTCACGAAGATCCGGCCGATGTGACTCTTGACGGTCACACCCGAGATGAACAACTCTTTGGCGATCTCGGTGTTGGAGCTGCCTTTGGCGATCAGCGTGAGCACGTCGAGTTCCCGGGGTGTGAGACCCTCGACAGCCCCGGCGACCGGCTCACCGGCGGCCCTGCGGTAGGTGTTGAGCACCCTTGCGGTGATCGACGGATCCAGAAAGCCGTCCCCGGTGGCGACCGCTCGGACGGCGCGGATCAACTCCTCAGCCGAGGAGTCCTTCAACACGAAACCAGCGGCCCCGGCCCGTAATACCCCGGACAGCAGCTCCTCGTCGCTGAACGTTGTCAAGGCCAATACCGGCGGACCGCCTCGGGCGGCGAGCTGACGGGTCGCCTCGATTCCGTCGACACGCTTCATCCTCAGGTCCATGACCACGACGTCGGGCCGGTACGCGGCGACGGCAGCGTCTACCTCGTCCCCGTCCGAGCACTCCCCCACGACGACGATGCCGTCCTTGCGGCGAAAGATGCGGCGCAGACCTGAGCGCACCAACTCCTGGTCGTCCACCAGCAACGCGGCAATCGGTTCGTCTGTCATCGATCGCTACTCCGGGTCGGATAGTCGGTCTGCTGCTCACCCAGCGGAACGACCGCGCAGACCGCCCAGCCACCGTCGGCGGGACCGAGGTCGATGGTGCCGCCGAGCAGTTCGACACGCGCCCGCATGCCACGCATGCCGCGTCCCTCACCCTGACTCGCCACCACCGCCGGCACCGGCAGCTGGTTGGCCACGGTGAGCGTGACCGAATCCCGGAACACCGCCAGCGTCATCTCCGAGGGCGCATCCGGGGCGTGCTTGGCGACGTTGGCCAACGACTCCTGGGCGATGCGATACAACGCGAGCCCGGTCGCGGCAGAGATCCGATCCTGGCGACCGCTGGCCTGGAAGCTGACGGTCAGGCCGGCCTGGGCGAAATCGTCGACAAGAGTGCAGATGTCACCCACCCCAGGTTCGGGGGTAATGGTTCCGGTGGCACCGTCGAGCAACCCGACGGTGCGACGGATGTCGGCCATCGCTTGTCGCCCCAGCCGCTCGGCCTGCTCGAGCGAGTCGACCGCATCGTCGACGTCGCGGTCCAGTTGGAGGCCACGGCGGGCTCCAGTGATGTGCAGCAGGGTCACGCTCAGTGAATGGGCGATGACGTCGTGGACCTCTCTGGCGATCCGTCGCCGTTCATCGGCCGCCGCATGCTCAGCGAGCTTCTCCTGGGCCAGCTTCTGCTCGATCAGCAGCTGTTGTTGAATCCGCATCAGATAGCCCACCAGCCAGCCGATCCCGACGAAACACAGATACAGCGCCGGTGTCTCGATGCGGTGCACAGCGGCGGCAACACCCAACAGCGCGATCGCCGAACCGATCGCGAGGATCCTGCCGCGCACCGATGCCACCGAACCGACCACCCCGGTGAGAATGGAGAGCAGCAATGGCGCGAAGTCGCCTTCAATGGGCGTGGACGTGGCGAACAGCAGAATCGCGATGCAGATGCTCCACGACGCCCACAGCAGGATCGCCTCGTAGGCGATCACGTTGAACAGCAGGAACGCGATCCACGGAGAACAGGCCACCGCGATGGCGACGGCTCCGATCCACCACTGAGAACTCGGGCGTTGAGCCGCGGCGATCACCGCGACGATCACCAGAGCAACGTCGATACTGACGACGAACGGCCAGGTGAATCCGCCGAGGCCCGGTTGGTCCTTCCGGAGCGCCAGGAGCCGCAGTCGGCGCTGCACCGCAGCCAGCATCGTGCCATCCTAAGATCACGCCCGCGGTGTCGCCATCAGACCCTAGTAGGCATCGCTCCTCCTACCCCGGTAGGAGAAGGCGGTCGGACCGCGGCACGACGCTCTCGGATGCCGAAATTCGTAGCGTTGGACCCATGACACTGACGTCTTCTACAGACCATTGGACCTGGGCCCGCTGGGCCGCTCTGCACGGCGTTCCGCGCGCGTCACTCACGATTCAGGCTCGCCGCGGCCAGCCGCTGGCCCGGCTTCTACTGGGCCGCACCGACCGATGGGAACGTCTCCAGTTGTTCGAACAGCTTCGCTCTGTTGGACCGTTGGTCCGCACCCCGATGGTGTGGGTGACTGCCGACCACGAAGCCTGCCGGACAATTCTGCGCGACACCAGGTTCGGGGCTGGCGGACCCTCAGAGACCGGCTTGCCCGGACCGCTGCAGGCGCTCGCTCGTCGTACCGATCCCGCGCTGCCCAATCCGGTGGAGGCGCCGTCGATGCTGATGGTGGATCCCCCCGACCACACCCGTTTCCGGCGTCTGGTGGCGCGTAGCTTCACACCCAGGTCGATCGGCACGCTGGAGAACCGGATCAACGCCCTCACCGCTGAACTGCTCGACGACCTGCAGACGCGCCGCGACGTCGACCTGATCGCCGACTATGCCGCACAGTTGCCGGCAGCGATCATCACCGAGATGCTGGGCTTGCCCGCCAAGGACCGGCCACGCATCTTGGGCTGGGGCAGCACGGGCGCGGCACTGCTCGACATCGGTGTCACGTGGCCGGCATTCCGGGCCGCCGTCAACGATTTGCGCATGATCGACGACTACCTCACCGGGCATTTCGCGCGACTGCGGACCGAGGGCGGGGACGGCACGCCCTTCAGCGATATGGCGCTGGAGGGCGGCCTAACTGATCGCGAACTGAAAGCCAACGCCACACTGCTGGTCGGAGCCGGCGTGGACACCACCCTGAACCTCATCGGCAACGGCATCACTGCCCTGCTCCAGCACCCGGACCAGTTGGCACTACTGCGCGACGATCCCACCCTCTGGCCGTCGGCGATCGAGGAGATTCTACGGTTCGACAGCCCGGTCCAGATCACGTCTCGAAAAGCGCTGTGCGACATGGATATCGCCGGCACTCGACTCCGCGAGGGCGAAGGGGTCGTGCTGCTGCTGGGCGGCGCCAATCGGGATCCGCGGGTATTCGACTACCCCGATCGCTTCGACATCACCCGCCCAAACGCCCGCGAACACCTGGCTTTTGCCAGTGGAATACACGTCTGCCTGGGCGCCGCACTGGCCCGAAGCGAAGGTGTCACCGCACTCAGGGAGCTGTTTACCCGCTTCCCCGACTTGCGCTTCGAGGCCCCTCCCGAACCGCACGGGCTGGTCAACCTGCAGGGTTACCGTCGACTCCCCGTCCGTCTCAGCCGGTCGCCATTTTCGGTTCCGGGGTTACGCGTCTGAGGGTCAGCAGTGGCGCTGGTGCTGACTGGGTGTGACTCGCCGTGCTCGGCGGGTGCAGGCCCACCGTAAGCGGCGGCGTTGGTTGTCGGGGTGGCGGGCAGTGCAGCATGGATCTCGTAGCGCATTCCGCCGCAGTCGGCGCAGGCGGCGATTGATCCACTCGATGTCGATCTTGCGGCCGCGCCGGCCTCGTTGGTGCACACCCAGCCCTTCGAACGCCTCGATCGCACCGTGCACTGCGGACACACCCCGACCCATGTCCAGTCGGTACCGACATGCACTGTGCGGATTCGGTCGTCATCGGCCTGCTTGGACTCCACGACGACACCGTCGAGTCCAGGCAGCGGGGAACCACTTTCGTTGGGCATGCTCGCGCTCGGTCACACCAGACCCCTATCAAGTCGGCAGAGCGGTTTATCTCAGGCGATTCGGACTTCGACGCCGGGAAGTTCCCTGAAGTTCGCACGTATGTCGGTGGTGAGCACCACGCGGTCAGTGGCGCGGCCGGTGGCGGCGATGATCAGGTCGTGGGCGCCGCGCGGCCGCCCGGTGCGGGCAGCGTGGGCTAGAAGTTCGGCGTGATGTTCAGCGACACGGCGGTCGTACTGGCTCACCGGAACCACTGCCAGCACATCGGCGAGGAACGCCCGTTGCGCGGCCTGGTGGCCCACATCGGACCCCAGGTGCACGCCGGCCAGAAACTCAGCTACTGCGACGGCCGGAATCGAAATGTCAGCATCGACTGGGAGCAGAATCCGCCCGCGCACCGCAGCGACAAGCACACCGGTGTCGAGGATTAGTCGCTCCACGGGTCGCTGTCTTCGCTCGCGGTGGCCGCCGCCCGCGCGGCGGCCATCTGGTCATTGAACGCTTCGCCTAACGCCTCACTGTTGCGCCATTTGTCGATCACCTCGTTTAAGGCCGCGCCGGTTGACGGCGAGGCAGGGGCGATCGTCGCGATGCGCCGCCCGGCGCGGGTGACCACAACTGTTTCGCCACGATCAACTGAACTCAGCAACATGGAAAAGTTGCGGGACGCTTCTGACGCAGTGACCTCACGCATAGGGTTCAGATTATCAGAATCAGATAGCATGAATTGGCATGGTTGGGGTGCCTCAGCAGCCGGTCAGGTACCCGGGTCCCCCCCGGGACAGCGGACAGGCTGGGGTCCCAGGGGTTAGCGTCGACTCCCGCCCGACTCGGTCCCGTCTTTGCCGGTTCCGACGCGCATGCATCGGCAATGTAGCTACCATCCACTTAGAAGCAACTGACCGGTGCCTCTCACGATCGGTGCTGCTTTAGAGAGGTGCAGGATGGCAGTCGGACCCACAGGCGCACTGGGCGACGAACGTGCGCCGGTCCATGCGCCTCGCGTGGGTCGCGTTCCGATGATTGAGTACGCCCGTCGGACGGAGACAGCGACGCAGCCCAAGGCGGTCAGCTACGCCCGTTATCTCGGGCGGGTGTTCGCGCTGGCGGCGGCGTTGGGTGTCGGCTCGGCCATTGCGTCCATGGCAGTGGCGTTGGCCGATACGACCGGTTCGACAGATTCCAGTTCGGGATCGTCGGCGGCGAGTTCGAGTTCGGGGTCGTCGGCGGCGGGATCGTCGAGTCCAGCTTCGAGGTCGGGCACAGATGCTGAATCCTCGACGGGCGCAGGGCAGACCTCCGCTTCCAGCGCTGACACCCAGGACACGACGGAGCGCCGTTACCGGCCCGACTCCGCCACTACCTCCCGCCCGGCGGTCAGCAGTTCAACGCACACCACCCCCGATTCGGATGTCCCGTCAGAGTCGTCGCCGGAGCCCTCGGCGGCCGCCGATCCGGCGACGGCGGAAGACGAAGATGCCCCCACAGCAGCTCCACGCACGGCAGCTCCACGCACGGCGGCGGTGACCGACGGGGTCCGCGGGATCGCTGCCGATCCGTTGCCCGGGTCGGCGCCAGATGACGATGCTGATGCGCCGGCGGCAGCGTCCGATACCAGCGAGGAGTCCACTGAGGCAATCGCTGCGTCGGTTCCCCTGGTCACCCGTCCGGCCGCGCAGACCACGGCTGCGGGTTCGCCGACCGTAGCGGACTGGCAACCGGGCAGCGTCATCCGTTTGTTCATCGGCGACGGCACCGCAGACAATCCGAACGCCGGCATCCTGTTGGGCAACGGCTACAGCTACACCGGTTACGGCGGCGCGTGTACCAGCGGCGCATGCAATGGCGGCAACGCGGGCCTGATCGGCAAAGGCGGCAGCGGTTACCAGGGCGGCAGCGGCGGGTCGGCGGGCTGGTTCGGCAACGGCGGTAGCGGGGGGTCCGGCGGGACCGGCAACGGTGGTGACGGCGGCGCCGGCGGCCTGTTCGTCGGAAACGGCGGCGCGGGCGGGACCGGCGGGAACGCCCCCGGCTCGGGCGGGAACGGCGGCCCCGGCGGGGCCGGCGGCGACGCGGGCCTGTTGTCTTTGTTGGGCAACGGCGGGAGCGGCGGGCATGGCGGCGCGGCAGGGGCCGGCGGCAGCGGCGGCACCGGCGGGGCCGGCGGGGCGGCGGGTTTGGTCGGCGTCCCCGGCGTTCCGGGGGCCGCCAGCAGCGACACGGTGATTTCCGATCAGTACGGAACGACCACGATCCAAGATATGTACGTCGTGCAAAACAACGCCTACAACAATGGGGGAAACCAGACGATCACAGTGACCTCGACCGGGTTTTCCATCAGCGTTGAAAACGGCTCCATCGCAACCGATGGCCCCCCGCTGGCATACCCGTCGGTCTATCTCGGCTGCCACTACAGCAACTGTTCACCGGCCAGTCCCCTCCCCCTGCAAATCAGCCAGATCCAGAGCGCCACCAGCAGCATCGGTTTCAGCTACCCCGACGACGCGAGCTATATCTACGACGCCTCCTATGACATCTGGATGGATCCCACACCGAAAACAACCGGTGTCAACCAGCAGGAGCTCATGATCTGGTTCAACAGCCAGGGCGGAGTCCAGCCAATCTCGTATTCCTATGACTCCCAGGGCGTCGCGGTTCCCATCGCCACCACCACGATCGACGAGGTGAGCTGGAACGTCTATCAGGGAAATAACGGCAGCAACAACGTGGTCTCCTACCTCGCGGTGTCACCGATCAACTCGTTGACTAACTTCGATGTGCTCGACTTCATCGCCGATACCGAAATTCGGACCGTGAACTTCGCCGAACCGGTGACCAACGCGTGGTACCTCACCAGCATCCAAGCTGGCTTCGAACCCTGGAGCGGGGGCCTCGGTCTGGCGGTCGAATCTTTTTCCGCGACCGTCAACTAGTTTCGGCGCTACTCTCCTCGCCCCGCGTTGACCGAGTTTGCCAGCCGGTGGGAATCAGACCATCGCGCGGCGACCCACCAGGGCACGACCCAACGTCAATTCGTCGGCGAACTCGAGGTCACCGCCCATCGGCAGACCCGAGGCGATACGCGTCACGGTGAGCCCCGGGATGTCGCGCAACATCCGCACCAGATACGTCGCGGTGGCCTCACCTTCGGTGTTCGGATCGGTCGCGATGATCACCTCTGCGACATCAACACCGTCCACACGCTCGCCGATCCTGTTCAGTAGTTCGCGGATTCGCAGTTGGTCGGGTCCAATGCCCGACAACGGATCGAGTGCACCTCCGAGCACGTGGTAACGCCCGCGGAACTCCCGGGTGCGTTCGACCGCTTGCACATCCTTGGGTTCCTCGACCACACAGACCAACGCTGCGTCGCGACGCGAGTCGCTACAGATGCGGCAGCGGTCCTCGTCGCTGACGTTTCCGCACACCGCACAGAATTTCACCCCGTCGCGAACCTGGCCGAGTGCCGCACTGAGCCTGTCGATATCCGTCGGCTCGACGGAAAGCAGGTGGAACGCAATCCGCTGGGCACTTTTCGGTCCGATGCCGGGCAGCTTGCCAAGCTCATCGATCAGATCCTGGACTGGTCCTTCAAACATTGCAGTACAAGTCAGAGTCCCGGCAGGCCGAGCCCGCCCATCCCGCCCGCCAACGGCCCCAGCCGGTCGTTGGCCAGGATCGTGACCTGCTTGGCGGCATCGGCGATCGCACCGACTATCAGATCTTGCAGCGTCTCGACATCGGCGGGCTCAACCACCTTCGGGTCGATCGCCACGGCCACCACCTCGCCGCTGCCTCGCATGGTGACCTGAACCAGCCCCCCACCGGCCTGGCCATTCACCTCGGCCTCCGCGAGGGCCTCCTGAGCCTCCATCAACTGCTGCTGCACCTGCTGAGCCTGCGCGAGAAGTGCTGACATATCGGGTTGGCCACCGGGCTGCATGACTGATCCTCTATAGGTGTTGGTTGGTGCGGGTATGTATGCGAAAAATTGCGTATCGGTCTCGACT
>CAXMSM010000252.1:0-5159 GCA_964195655.1 uncultured Gammaproteobacteria bacterium
CAGGCAGTGCGCCAAAGTGACGGCACTATGCGCATCGTGTCGACGCCGGAACAAACCGGGCGCATCGCCCAGGACCTTCCCATGCTGCTGGCACCCAACAGCGACTACGTACTGAGCGCGCGCGCTCGAGTCGATGCCGGCGACGCCACTATCACCGTGGCCAGCCCCGACGGCTCTCTGCACGCATGGCAGCTGATCACCGACACCGCCTGGCAGCCCGTCGAGATCGCGTTCACCACCCCGGATCATTGGGTGCCGGTCAAAGTCGCCGCTGAGAACTGGCGCGGTGACGACACCTCCCTCTACGTCGATGACATCACCCTCCTCGCCAACGGTCACGAGTGGCTTGACACCCCCAACCCGTACCCCAGTCCGCAGCCCGAACTCTTCGATGACTTCACCAATGGCATCGATCCCCAGCACTGGCTCATCGCCGACAAAGCGTGGGGCGGGGACAACGGCGGCGTCGTACCCGCCAACGTGGAAGTTGCCGACGGCATCGTGCGCCTAGCCGCCCACGGCGACCAGTACGCCGGCGATGTCGTGGGCCACGGCGACCGCACGACCCGCGTCGGCGCCACCATCGTCACCCGCGACTACTACGCCTCCGGACGCTACGAAGTCCGCGCCCGCGTGCCCCAAACGTTGGGAGCGGCAAGCGCCTTCTGGAGCTACCACTACATCGAATATCACCCCGCGCAACCGGAGTATTGGACCGAACCCAACCGCATCCGTAATTCCGAGATCGACTGGGAATTCCCCACTGCGCGCGACGACGGCACACCCAATGATCCGGTGAGCTTCGACAACGCCCGCGCCAACACGTGGGGCGGCAAGTTCGGCGGCGAAGGCGGCAACGTGTCCCTGCGACCCGATATTGGTGAACTCGTCGCAGACGGCGAGTTTCACACCTACGCCTATGAATGGCACGCCGGTGGCGACGGCCGCGACCCGTTTGTCGCATGGTCCATCGACGACGCCGAAGTGGCCCGCTATACCGGTGAATCGTTCGGCCAAGACAACGTCCCCTACCGCGCATCACGCTTCTGGATCGGAATCTGGTTCCCCGCATCGGGATACCGCGACCAGGTCGGATGGGCCGGAGACCCTGACTTCGACACCGCCTACCTCGACATCGACTGGGTACGGATCACACCCACGTACGCGCCAGCAGACACCTACGAACCGGAGACCTGGCCCAACGGCTTCTACGCAACACCAGACCAATACCCGCAGTAGCCCATTTCCCGCGAAAGCGCGCGTCTGTACGCGACGCACCGCCGGAGTCTGGCATTTCACGCTCGCTCGCGGCCCGTGATCTCTACGTTGCCGCATACGTTGCGCGCTATTCGGTAATGACTCCCCACTTCGCTTCGGTGCCCGAGTGGCCGATTCGCGCGACAGCCACGACCGACGACACACCCACCGCCAGCGCGAGGACTGCCACCACGATGGCCGCCGCTGTGCGGGGCTTGTCAGAGCGGTTGGTCAGCACGTGCAGAACCGCGATCGCGATCGCCATCACCAGCAAGCCGATTGAGAAGTAGATCATCGCCTCGCCGCGCTCCTCGTGGGTTTCCAAGATCGCGCTGTGCACACCCTCGCGGTTGTACAGCCATTCGCCGGCCTCCGCAGTCAGTGGTGTCAGCGCCAGGTTCACCGCCGCCAGCACCAGCAGGCTGGCAGCGGGGTAGTTATTCGAACCGTGCGGTATTCCTGCGGGCCGCAGGCTGGAGGCCGATGCCCAGGTGGATCGGCAGGACAGTTCAGGTTCGGGATAGCAAAATTATGGAACCAGTCCCGCCGCTCGCTTGAGGAGCGGCTGGGTCTGCGGTCAGGCTCGGACCGCGAGGAGACGGCGGGCAGGTGGAGTCGGATTGGTGTCACGAGTCGGGAGGTGTCGCAGCACGATAGTGCCGGCGAGTAGAGCGGCCATTGACCCCACGGCCACCGCGAAGCGGGGCCCGGCCAGGTCGGCGATCCAGCCGATGATCGGCGCTCCGACGGGAAGCCCGCCGAGGAGCACCATCGCAGCCAGGGCCATCACCCGACCGCGCATCGCCGGCGCACAACGCTGCTGCAGCAACGCAGCGGAGGCAGTGACAAAAAGCAAGGCGGTGGCGCCGGTAGCGAAGCCGGCGATCACGGCCAGCACGACGTTTGGCGAGAGCGCAATCAGGCCGTTCGCCAGTGCGAAGGCGATGATGGCGCCAGCGAGGAATCGCAGGTCGATCTCGCGAAGGCGGGCCACTGCCAGGGCTCCGAACACGGAGCCGACACTGATGGCGGTGTAAAGCAAGATGTAGGTGGCCACGCCGCCGTCGAACGTTTGGTGCGCCAGCAATGGGATGAGCACCTGGTGGTTGAACCCGAAGGTGGCGACGACCCCGGTCAGCAAGAGTGCGATCCGCAGCTCAGGGACACTCCAGGCATATCGGAGGCCCGCGCGCACCGCCCGGGGTTCCCGTGTCGTTTCGGTGATGTGCAGTGCGTCGCGGCGTATCAGAAGCAGGACGACCAGGGCGACTAGATGGCTGACGGCGTTGACGATGAAGCACCAACCGATACCCGCTGAAGCAATCAGGGCGCCGGCGGCGAGGGGTCCGAGGACCCGGCCGATAGCGGTGATCGCACTGTTGAGGCTCACCGCATGGGCAATTCGGTCCTCTCCGACGAGTTCGGCCACGAAGGCTCGACGGACCGGGTTTTCGACGGCGTGGAGCACTCCGTAACCCAGCGTCAACCCGTAGACCAACGCCACCGTGCCGACTCCGGCGAGCACTACCGCACCGAGCGCCGCCGCCTGGCCCACCACCAGGAGTTGTGTCGCAGTGAGCAAGTGGTGCTTGTCGACGCGGTCGGCGAGGGCCCCGGTCCATGGTCCCAAAACCAGCAGCGGCCCGAATGTCGCGACCGCGACCCAGCCGAGGGCAGCGCCGCCACCGGTCAGTTCGCTGGCCAGCCACGCCAGTGCCACGTACTGCAGCCAGGTGCCCGACTGCGATGCGACTTGGCTGGCGAGGAACAGCCGGAAATTGCGACGCTGCGGGGAGCGCAGCGCGTGTCGATTATCCCTCGGTGCATTAGGCATAGCAACGAGCATTCGGACCCGGGATGGACTCACGATGAGCGATGAATGAGCGAACTTTCACAATTCACCGCACGCAGCTCAGCCCGCACCCCATACCGTGGACAGTCCCGATAAAGTCCGCACGCAGTTTTTTGCGCAGTGCGCGCACGGAGGCAACGTCTCAGTTTCTCGAGCCGTGGAGCTCTCCACACAGACCGAAGCCAAAGAGCGAGACAAGTGATCGGTAACCATTCGAATGGTGACCTTTCGCCTGGCCCATCGGCCCGACAGCACCCGAGCTGCTCCACCGGTGTGCATAAAACCGGGGACGGTTCAGTATGCTGGCGACCGGTGTCTACTCCGGGACGGTAACTTTTACGAGGGATAGCACGGGTGTGCTCGATTCGGAGGCAAACATTGGACGTACCAATCGTATTGGTCCATGGGACCAATGCCGGTCCGTGGGCGATGGCGAATTTCGAGCAGCACTTCGCTGCACTCGGTTGGCGATGCCTGAGCCCGACCTACCGCCATCACGACGAACCGCTGACCGGCGAAAGCTCGGTACTGCTCACCGGAATCAGCATCGCGGACTACGTCGACGATATCGCCGAGGCCATCGCGAAGTTGGACGCCACACCGGTCATTGTCGGGCATTCACTCGGGGGCGTGATCGCCCAGAAGCTCGCCACCCAGGGTCTCGCCCGCGCGATCGTGTTGCTCAATGGCAGCATCAACTGGGGCGTTCTGCCAACAACCAATGAAGAACGCGCATTGGCCAAGGCATTAATGTCTGCCGGGCCGTTTTGGGAAACCACACTTCTGCCGGATTTCGACATGATGTCCAAATTTGGGCTCAACATGCTCGAGGAGGCCGAGCAACGACAAGTCTTCGACCGCCTGGGACCCGAGTCGGGTCGCGTGATGTTCGAGCTGTTCTTCTGGATGTTCGACGAGAACCAGACCACGAAAATCGACTATCAGAACATCACCTGCCCGGTGCTGATGGTCTCGGGATCCGAAGACTTGGCGATCCCTCCGTCGACCTCACGCGTCATCGCACAGCTACACGGTTCATCAGCGACATTTTGCGAGGCAAAGGGTTTCGGACACTATATGACCCTAGAACCGGGCTGGCGCCAGATCGCCGACCTGTGCGCACGCTGGTTGACCGACACGCTGACGTGAACGCCGACCCCGAAGGTCCCGACGAGCCTGTCGACGGCTCGTCTGCGACATTCGGGGCCTAGATGTTTCCAGCGATGATGGGTGTGGGTGCGGGCCAGATGGTGTGACCCATGGCCCCGCACCCAGCGAGGCGTATCACTTGTCGTGTCTCACGGATCGGACAGCCGGGCCATGAGAGACCTCTCATCGTCATCTTCGCCACAGTTCATGTCGGTCCAGAATCCTGGGTACCAGCTCGAAATACGTGCGTGATACAGAATGAATGGAGCACATCATGAAACGACCGGCTACCTGGAAGGTTCTCACCCTTGGCGCAGCCCTGACCGGCCTTGGTTTCCTCGGCACTGGAGCAGCGATGGCCGATGACACCGCGACGTCGCCCGATGTCAGCACCGAGACCACGTTTGCCCCCAGCAGCGACGGCGACGGCGACGCATCGCTGGAGGGCTCGCGATGGTTGGGAGGTTGGAGGGGTTAGGGCTAATCCGGTAAGCCACCACTCGACGCCCGCAGCCTACTCACCATGGTGGCGGGCGTCGCTTCTTCTCAAGGCGATTCTTCGAGGCGGTACCCCATGTCGCGCAGCGTCCTGAACCGCTCCGCGCCCGGCTTACGACGCAGATCCCGCACATAGACGTCGACGGCGTTGGCGACGTCGTCGGCATCTTCCCAGATGTGGCCGCGCAGCTGTTCGCAGGACAGTACCCACCCCGGGGGCGCGCAGGAATGTCTCGGCGAACGCCTGGATCATTTCGGGATCACGTTGATCCCTAAGACAAGAACCTGCGCGTCGTAGCGGACATAGACGACGACAATATTGGAGCCTGGGTCGAGGCCGTATCCCCATACGCTGGAAAAGATCTGCTCGCGGGACAGGGCCTGGCCGGGGTGGCGCAGGAAC
>CAXMSM010000253.1:0-3712 GCA_964195655.1 uncultured Gammaproteobacteria bacterium
CCCGCCTCGTTGTCGCGCATTGAATACAGCGGCCAGAGCAGTTTGGATACCAGCCCGGTGCTCTTGGTCAGCCGGTTGTCACCGCTGCCAGCGCTCGAGTCGAAACGTTTGCCCTGCCACGGCATCCACAGCGCTGTCACGGTCCGCACCACCGCGTCCAGTTTCGGATTCGTCGTGGTCATCACGAGAATGCCCTCGGTGGGTCCGTGCAGATCAGTCGGCACCGTCCCCATCCGGAACAACTCGTTGAGTTCCGCATCCGCGCCGGCGGTGTCGGTCTTACCACGTTCGGACAGATCGAGAATCCATGCCCAGGCTGCTTCTGCAGCACCGGACGGCTCGGCTGTCATCGAATTCCGCAACCATTCGAGTCGTCCGTCGACCCCGGTTGCTTCTGTGCCTCGTTCGCTGGTCATTGCACCTCTCTTGTGGCGCTGTCGGAGGTATTCCGCCAGTGATGCTAGTGACTCGGGCCTTTTTGCGTCGGCTTTTGCCAACGGAGATGCTAGTTCATCCCGCGACCAGCGCTGGGCGGGGTCAGCGCGTTGTTCATCATCGAGCCAAAAATAGCGATTCCTGCACACTCGGCATGCCCCGGGAGCATCGTTGACGCCATGGGTCAGTCTTCTGTTCTCACGGCCGACAGCGGCCTACCTTCCGGTGTGGAAGGCGGGGCCGATCCGCACTTCGGCGGGGTTATCCGAGCGTTCGCCGCGCTGTACCCGTCCCGTCAACTCGGGGGTGGTGCCCTATCGGTGTTCATGGACGGTCGGCCGGTCGTCGATGTGTGGATGGGTTGTTCCGACCGGCGCGGTGAGGTGCCGTGGACAGCCGATACCGGAGCGATGGTGTTCTCCGCCACAAAAGGCTTGGCGGCGACGGTAATTCATCGACTCGCTGACCGTGGCCTGATTACCTATGATGCGCCGGTCGCGGAGTATTGGCCTGAGTTCGGGGCCAACGGCAAGTCCGAGATCACCGTCAACGACGTGTTGCGGCATCGAGCCGGGCTGGCGCATCTGAAGGGAGTCGGCAAGGACGAAGTGCTAGATCACCTGGCTATGGAAGAAAGGCTGGCCGCCGCTCCGCTGGACGCGACATATGGCACGCCGGCCTATCACGCGATCACCTATGGATGGCTATTGTCCGGGCTGGCCCGTGCGGTGACCGGCACCAGCATGCGTGACCTGTTCAGAGAAGAGCTTGCGCGCACCCTCAATACCGATGGCCTGCATCTTGGCCGCCCACCGGTCGGCTCCCCGACGGTGACGGCGCAGACGCTGTTCCCTCAAAGCGTCATACCTACTCCGATATTGGATTTTGTAGCGCCGAAGGTGGCGGGACTGTCGTTCTCGGGCATGCTCGGCGCGGTGTACTTCCCCGGAATTGCCTCCTTGTTGCAAGGCGATATGCAGTTTCTTGACACCGAGATGCCTGCCGCCAACGGAGTCGTGACCGCGCGTGCGTTGGCCAAACTGTACGGCGCCCTGGCCCACGACGGCGTGATGGACCAAACCCGGCTGTTGTCGTCGGAGATGACGCACGGATTGGTGGGGGAGGTCGATCTGTCGCCGGATATGAACCTGGGTATTCCGTTCTCATATCACCGAGGGTTCCAATCCTCACCGATCCCGGGGTTCTTGGAAGGCTTTGGCCATATCGGGCTGGGCGGGACCATCGGCTGGGCCGATCCGGAGACCGGTAGCTCGTACGGGTACGTGCACAACCGCCTTCTCACCCTGATGCTGTTCGACATGGGCTCCTTCGCGGGGTTGGCTCCGCTGCTGACCAATGCCATCGCCGCCGCGCGCCGAGACGGTCCGATCGAGGTGCCGAACTTCGGTGCGCACTTCCAAGAACCCGGTCAGGAACGGCCGACCGACACGGCGGCGGGTTCCGCCTGACCATCTGCGATCTCACCGCGGCGCCACCGAAGCTGTAGCCACTGCCAAGCCGCGGGTGGAGGGCATCTTTGCTGCGCTACCGAACCAGCCGCGCTGACCCGTGAGCTCGTTGCAGATAGTGCGACCCTCTGCAGCGTGCTGGTACCGGATGGGTGTGCTCGGCGGCGGTGAGTTGCCATGGTCATAGCCCCGACCCGAACACCCACGCAGGCTCGAAGTTAACTGCATCGGCAGGCAACCCGCGATGATTCAATCAGACCTGTTGATGAAGTCGATGAGCACGCGGGCAACCTCGGGTGAGTAGAGCAGCGACAGATGGCCTACGCCGTCGATCGCTACGTCGTTGCCGCCACGTGACGCCAGCTCGCTGGTCGAGGGTGGGTGCACGATGTTGTCGTGCGTGGAATAGACGCTCAGCGTGGGCGACACAACGGTTCGTTCGCGCCGCTTGTCGGTGAACTCACCTCCTTCGCGCAGTTCCCTGGACACCTTGCCCAGGATCGGGCCGCGCCATTTAACTCCTGCATGCGGAGTGCCTATCGTGATGCAATGCGCCACCCGGCTTTCGCTGGGGGAGTGGGCGAATTCCAGTGCCACAAGTCCGCCCAGTGAGTGGGAGATCAGTGTCACCTTGTCCGAACCGGTTTCTGCGCAGATCCGTTCGACGAATCTGGCGAGTCGTGGGACGTTACGATCGACAGAGTCGAACCAGGGATAGTTGAAGCCGTAGAGCGGCCCCTTGGAAGCTTTCCCGAATTGCTTTGCCAGCCACACGAAGTCGGCCCGGTTCTGAAAGTATCCGTGAACAAAGATCACCGGGATCCCGTCGCCGGGTCCCAGTCGACGTCCGATCACGTAGTACAGCGGGATGAGCGGCTGGGTTCTGAGTACGTAGTAAAGCTCGTGCCACATCGCGGCCAGCTGGCGCTAACCTGGCCGGTTGGAGACATGCTTGGCCATCAGGAAGAAGGATCCGAGTAGGTAGACCAACGCCGCGCCAAGAAGAACCGCGACCACCGCGATTGTCAACAGTTCAGCCAGCCCGACCGTCACGTCCCAATCGTAACGTTCAGTCCATGACGGGATGGGCCAAGTGGCGCCAAATCCTTTCTGCACCGAGCCATCCGCGCGGCGGTTCCTCGTGCTGCGGGCGCCTCGTCGGGCCGGGCTCGGTTTGGTACCGCGAAGGTCTATTGCGACTTGTGTTGGTGTCCGTAAGACGGGATCCCGCTCCGACAATTACCACGCCGCGCAGCGCTTCCAGCGCGGTCTTGCCCGCCGCGACGTCCTCCACTCCGTTGGCTGGACGGCGCATCCCGCATAATTCGACCACGATCTTGCGTTGGACGGCCTAGCCGGCTGAGCCCAGGTCGTTCAGCTCGTCGAGCACGCTGCGCGCGATCCTGACCGTGGCGATCTCTGGATGGTCGTAGCGGTTGTACACCGCGGCGGGCACGCCCGCACCCAGCATCAGCGATTTCAGATCATCGCGGTAGTAGAACGCGGTCCGACACACGGTGAGCACCTCGGCGCGTACGGCCGCCGGCAACGGTTCGGGGCCACTCATTCGGTGTCCTTCGGATGACCGGGGCCGGCGTGCTTGAGCCACAAGGTCCGGTTACGGCTGTCGACGAGATACCAAATCCGGCCCGCGCTGGTCACCTCGTACTGCCACTGCTCCATGTCGACACCGCGATGAGCGGCGGTGGCCGGACGGCCCTTGAGGTTGATGGTGGCGGCTCGTCGGCGCTGGTCGATCAGGCCGCGCCCGCAGCTCATTCCAAGTCGATGCGGTGCTGGCCGCCGCC
>CAXMSM010000254.1:0-3933 GCA_964195655.1 uncultured Gammaproteobacteria bacterium
TGACCGTCTCTGCCGGCAGCGCGTATCGCACGAATACCACCCGGCCCTCGTGGCGCGCCACGCAGCTGCCCCCGTTGGCCGCCGCTCCGGTGGTCAGCGTGAGTTCGTCGGGCGGGGTGTCTCCGCTCGTGTCAGGAATCCTGCTCAATCCAGGAATCCTCTGCGCGCGTCACCGGGAGCCGACTGTGGCTGCAGCTTCTTCAACCGCTCCGACGAAGACAGTTGCCACGGAACCGAAGTCACCATGACGTTGGGTTCGAACAACAGCCTGCCCTTCAGCCGCAACGCACTCTGGTTATGCAGCACCTGTTCCCACCAGTGGCCCACCACGTACTCGGGGATGAACACGGTCACCACGGTGCGCGGCGAATCCTTGCCGACCCGTTTGACGTAGTCCAGAACGGGTCGGGTGATCTCCCGGTAGGGCGACGCAATCACCTTAAGCGGCACACTGATGTCGCTGTGCTCCCACTTGTCCTGCAGCGCGCGGGTTTCTCCGTCGTCCACGCTGACGGTGATGGCCTCCAACATGTCAGGCCGGGTGGCCCGCGCGTATGCCAGCGCGCGCAGCGTCGGCATATGCACGTTGGACACCAACACGATCGCGTGGTTGCGACTGGGCAACGCGATGTCCTCCGTCTCGGCAGAACGCAATTCGAGCTCGCGACTTACCTCCGCATAGTGCCGATGAATGAACTTCATGATCGCGAACAGTGCACCCATCGCCAGGATCGCGATCCACGCCCCGGTCACGAACTTGGTGACCACCACGATGACCAGCACGGTGCCGGTACAGAGCAAGCCGGTGGTATTTATCAGTCGGGCGCGGTTCATCCGCCTGCGGGCATCGGCGTCAGTTTCGTTACGCAGCAGCCGGTTCCAGTGCCGCACCATGCCGAGCTGGCTGAAGGTGAACGACACGAAAACTCCGACGATGTAGAGCTGTATCAGCGCGGTGACCTGCGCCTGGAATGCCACAACGAACGCGATCGCACCGAAGGCCAGGAACAGGATTCCGTTGGAGAACGCCAGTCGGTCGCCACGCGTATGTAGCTGGCGCGGCAGGTATCGGTCCTGCGCCAAAATCGACCCGAGCACCGGAAAGCCGTTGAACGCAGTGTTTGCGGCCAGCACCAAAATAAGCGCCGTTACGCCGGCGATCAGGAACAGGCCGATCGGGAAACCATCGAACACCGCATCGGCTAGCTGCGCCACCAACGTTTTCTGGTGGTAGTTCTCGGGTGCGCCGACGAATTGCTCTTGCGGCCGCTCCGCGATCTGAACGCCGGTTGCCTTGGCCAGCAAGATGATCCCCATGAACAGCGTGATCGCAATGCCGCCCAGCATGAGAAGTGTGGTAGCGGCGTTGCGGGACTTGGGTTTGCGGAACGCTGGAACGCCGTTACTGATCGCCTCGACACCGGTCAGCGCCGCGCTCCCCGAGGAGAATGCCCGCGCGACCAGGAACACCAGCGCGAAGCCGAGGACGCCGCCCTGCTCGGCGTGCATCTCGAAGTCCGCGGATTCAGCTCGTAGCGGCTCACCCAACGCATAGATTTGGAAGAACCCCCAGGCCAGCATGATGTACATACCGATCATGAACGCATAGGTCGGAATCGCGAATGCAGTACCCGACTCGCGGATGCCACGCAGGTTCAGCGACGCGAGAATCACGATCGCCGCTACCGCGAACCACACCCTGTGTTGGTCGACGAACGGCAGCGCCGACCCGATATTCGACACCGCCGAGGACACCGACACCGCCACGGTCAGCACATAGTCCACCAGCAGTGCACTGGCCACAGTGAGCCCGGCGGTGGGACCGATGTTGCTGGTCACCACCTCGTAGTCGCCGCCACCGGACGGATAGGCGTGCACATTCTGGCGGTAACTGGCGACCACGATGAGCATCACCGCCGCCACCGCCAGGCCGATCCATGGCGTCATCGAGTAGGCCGACAGACCTGCCACCGACAAGACCAAGAAGATCTCCTCGGGTGCATACGCCACCGAGGAAAGCGCATCGGAGGCGAAGACCGGCAGCGCTATCCGCTTGGGCAGCAGGGTGTGCGACAGGTTGTCGCTACGGAACGGCCGACCCAGCACCAGCCGCCGTGCGGCGGTAGAAAGCTTGGACACGAGTGCCAACAGTAAGCCCGAAACCCGCTGGCCGTGGGAGAGCGGTAGCGTTCTCCAGTGCGCAGGTACTGCAGCAGCAGTTTTGGGTAGGCCATGTCTGGCTCCGGCCGGAAAGGACCGTGAGGTGCGTGTAGTGGTGATGGGATGCGGCCGGGTGGGCGCGTCCCTGTCGGACAGCCTGGCCAGGATCGGCCACGACGTCGCCGTGATCGACCGGGACGGCACTTCCTTTCACCGGCTCTCCCCCGACTTCCCGGGGCAACGGGTGCTTGGCATGGGGTTCGACCGCGACGTCTTGTTGCGTGCCGGCATAGAGGGCGCGGCGGCGTTCGCGGCAGTGTCCTCGGGCGACAACTCCAACATCATCTCCGCGCGGGTGGCGCGGGAAACGTTCAGCGTGCCGCGTGTGGTCGCACGTATCTACGACGCCAAGCGCGCCGCAGTTTACGAACGGCTCGGTATCCCGACTGTGGCCACTGTGCCGTGGACCACCGACCGGCTGCTCAACGTGCTGACCCGCGAGAACGAAACCACCAAGTGGCGCGATCCGAACGGCAATGTCGGCGTCACCGAGTTGGCGCTTCACGAGACCTGGGTGGGCCACCGGGTCGCCGAGCTCGAAGCCGCCACCTCCGGACGTGTGTCGTTCATGATCCGGTTCGGTGCCGGCACGTTGCCCGACGCCAAGACAGTCATCCAGGCAGGCGACCAGGTCTATCTGGCGGCTATCTCCGGGCACATCGCCGAGGCCCTGGCCATTGCGGCATTGCCCCCCAGCGACGACCCGGAGGCCAGATGAAAGTCGCGATCGCCGGCGCCGGGGCCGTCGGCCGCTCCATCGCGCGCGAGCTCGTCGAATCCCACGAAGTCACGCTGCTTGAGCGCAACCCAAGCCATATCGACGTCGATGCGATCCCGGCCGCCCATTGGCGCCTGGGCGACGCGTGCGAAATCACCCTGCTCGAGTCGATCAAGCTCGAAGAGTTCGATGTGGTGATCGCCGCCACCGGCGACGACAAGTGCAACGTGGTGCTCAGCCTGTTGTCCAAGACGGAGTTCGCGGTAGCCAGAGTGGTGGCCCGCGTCAACGACCCCCGCAACGAATGGCTCTTCGACGAGGCTTGGGGAGTCGATGTCGCGGTATCCACCCCGCGAATGCTCGCCTCACTGGTCGAGGAGGCGGTGTCAGTCGGCGATCTGGTGCGGCTGATGGAGTTCAGGAAGGGGCAGGCCAATCTGGTCGAGATCACGCTGCCCGACGACACTCCGTGGGGCGGCAAGCCGGTGAAACGACTCGAGTTGCCCAGGAACGCGGTGCTGGTGACGATCCTGCGCGGTCCGCGGGTCATCGTCCCGGAAGGTGACGAACCTCTCGAAGGTGGTGACGAACTGCTGTTCGTCGCGGTGAGTGAAGTCGAGGATGAGCTGCGAGAGCAGCTGTTGCACCCGCGTCAGCGCTGAGCGTCCTCGGTCGCGTCATGCTCGTGCACTGCCCGCTGCGCGGCTCTGATCGCCAGGTATGTCACCAGTGCGGCCACTGCCGTCAGCGGCCAGCCCATGGCGATCCGGGCCACCCCCAGCCAACCCGTCTTGTCCGCGTCGTAGAGGTGGTGCTGCACCACGAACCTGGCGGTGAACACCGTTACCCACACCAGGGTCGCCACGTCGAAGGCCAGCACCGCGCGCCGCACGCCTCGCCAGCGCCGGTCGTGGGTGTTCACCCAGCCCCAGATGTATCCGACCATCGGGCGGCGGATGACGACCGAGGCTGTGAACACGACTGCCCAGAAAAGC
>CAXMSM010000255.1:0-8341 GCA_964195655.1 uncultured Gammaproteobacteria bacterium
CATGTGCTGGATGGAGACCTACCAGCACACTGACCCGTTCGCCGGGGCGGTGCTGGACGGTCGGTACCGGGTGGACACCCTCGTCGCGACGGGCGGTATGTCTGCGGTGTACCGCGGACTGGATCTGCGACTGGATCGCCCAGTGGCACTGAAGGTCATGGACACGCGTTACGCCGGCGACGAGCACTTTCTGATCCGATTTCAGCGCGAAGCGCGCGCGGTGGCACGGCTGAAGGACCCCGGACTGGTTGCGGTGTACGACCAGGGCGCAGGAAGTCCAGGCGGTGATCCCCCATTTTTGGTGATGGAGCTGATCGAGGGAGGCACGCTGCGGGAGCTGCTCCGTGAGCGCGGCCCGATGCCACCGCATGCCGTTGCCGGCGTGCTTCGGCCCGTGCTCGGCGGTCTTGCCGTGGCCCATCAGGCAGGTCTGGTGCATCGGGATATCAAACCCGAGAACGTCCTGATCAGCGACGATGGCGATGTCAAGATTGCCGACTTCGGGCTGGTCCGCGCGGTCGCCGAAGCCAAGATCACGTCGACCAGCGTCATCCTGGGAACCGCAGCATACCTGTCACCCGAGCAGGTGCGCACCGGCGATACCGATTCACGGGGAGACGTCTACTCCGTCGGCGTACTGATATACGAGCTGCTGACCGGCGCCACCCCCTTTACCGGAGATTCCACGTTGGCCGTGGCGTACCAGCGGATCGACCATGACGTCGCGCCTCCCAGCTCGGTAATCGGCGGCATACCAACACAGTTCGACGAACTGGTGCGCCGCGCTACCTCACGCCAACCAGCCCAACGGTTCGCCGACGCCGCTGAGATGCTCGACCAACTCGACACGATTGTCATCGAACTCGGACTCCCCGACTTCCGGGTGCCCGCGCCTCGCAACTCGGCGCTGCACAATTCCGCGATCGTCCCGACGGGTCCGCAACCCGCTTCTCAGATCACCGAAAACCTCGACCGACCCCCCGACGTCGCGTCGGCGACCCGGCAGACTAGAGCGTTCGCCCGCGACGAACTGCCACCGCCAGCACCCCACCGTGAGGACGAGTACCAGCCCCCCGCAGGACGATTCGCCGGAATCGAGCTGACAGAGTTCGGCTGGGAGCGCCAGCGGGCCAAGCGTGCGCTGTTCTTCTGGGTTGTAGCAGTGATTACCGTGGCCGGGTTGGCGGCCGCCGGAGCGTGGACGCTCGGCAGCAACCTGAGCATGCTGCTCTGACCCATTCGGCTCTGATCCAAATGGGCGAAGATCAGTCGCGCAGCATCTCCGCGACCAGGAACGCCAACTCCAGCGACTGCTGGGTGTTCAGCCGCGGGTCGCAGGCAGTCTCGTAGCGACCCGCCAGGTCGGTGTCTGAAATATCTTGCGCACCACCGAGACACTCGGTGACGTTCTCGCCCGTGATCTCGACGTGGATGCCGCCCGGATGGGTGCCCAGGCCATGGTGCACCTCGAAGAAGCCCTGTACCTCGTCAACGATGCGGTCGAAGTGCCGGGTTTTGTACCCCGTTGAGGACTCATGGGTGTTGCCATGCATCGGATCACACTGCCAGATCACCTGATGTCCAGAGGCCTGCACCTTCTCGATGATCGGCGGTAACACGTCGCGCACCTTCCCATTGCCCATCCGGCTGACCAGCGTGAGGCGCCCCGGCACGTTGTGCGGATCGAGGCGCTCCACGTACTCGACCGCCAACTCCGGCGATGTCGTCGGGCCGATTTTCACGCCGATCGGGTTGGCGATCACCTCCGCGAACGCGATATGGGCACCGTCGAGCTGACGGGTGCGCTCACCGATCCATACGTAATGCGCCGAAAGATCGTAGAGCTTCGGACTGGCCCCTTCGACCGCAACATCTCCACTGTCCATGCGCAGCATCGCCCGCTCGTAGTCGAGCACCAGCGCCTCATGACTGGCGTAGATCTCGGCGGTGTCGAGGTTACGGTCGTTGACCCCGCAGGCGCTCATGAAGCGCAGCCCGCGGTCGATCTCCCCCGCCAGTGCCTCGTACCGGGCGCCCGCCGGCGAAGTGCGCACGAACTCCCTGTTCCAGCCGTGCACCTGGTGCAGTGATGCCAGGCCAGACGATGTCAGAGCGCGCACCAGGTTCATCGCGGCGCTGGCGTTGGCATAGGCCCGCACAAGTCGCGAGGCGTCGTGCTCACGAACGGCAGCGTCGGGGGCGAAGCCGTTGATCATGTCCCCGCGGTAGGACCTCAGACCCAGCGCATCGATATCCGCAGAACGCGGTTTAGCGTACTGCCCGGCAATCCGGGCCACCTTGACCACCGGCATGCTCGCGCCATAGGTCAGCACCACCGCCATCTGCAGCAGCGCGCGAATGTTGCCGCGAATATGCGGTTCGGTGTTATCGGCGAACGTCTCGGCGCAGTCTCCGCCCTGCAGCAGGAACGCCTCGCCGCGCGCGACGTCCGCAAGCTGCGATTTCAGCCGCTCAATCTCCGAGGGCACGGTGACAGGAGGGACGCTCTCCAACACCGTCCGCATCGCCTTCGCCTGATCCGCAGGCCAGCTGGGCTGCTGCAGAGCAGGCCGGGCGAGCGCTGCGTCCAGCCGTTGCCGCAGTTCCTCGGGCAGCGGCGGGAGGTCCGGCAGCTGGTCGATGGGTACGTCGACGGTCCAATTCACCCAATCATGGTAACGGGCTCAAGCAGGTGGTTCTTACCCGCGCGCAGGCACTTCTCCCGCCCCTCAGCGATGGGTCATCAGGCGGAATCGATGCAGGTTGTGCTGCGCGTCGACGAGAGCGTCATGGGCATCGCGGGGTCGCGGCGGCATCCGAGGGCACCCGCGCTCCTCCCAGAACTGACGTAACTCGCGGGTGAAGCGTGGTATCGCCGGCGGCAGATCGGTCATTGGCCCCCACAGTTGGCAGAGCACCACATGGTCGTAGGCGCCGACCCACGCCCACAGTTCGATCGATTCGTCGCCGTCGATTCCAAAGAAATCCTCAAGCTCCGCTCGGATCTCCCGGCGCGAGCGCCACAGCGGCGATGCGGGTGACGGTAATTTGGGCAGCACATTCTTGCGCACCCACCGGCCCGCCCGCTCCGGGTCGAATTCTGTTGAAATAGCATAGTATTCGCGGCCATCTTCGGCTGCGACGCCAATGGAGATCAACTCGATGGTACGGCCGTTGTCGATGAACTCCGTGTCATAGAAGTACCGCACAGTTATGTGACTTCCTGCCTTACGGGTCGCGGTCGGGGCGGGGCCTAGGCCCATGGGTGGGCGTACGCAGAAAACTTACGCCGACCTGCGAGTGTCTAGGACGGGATACCCGCTGACGCGCCGGTCGACACCGATAGTCTGGACTGCGACATGAGTACTTGGCGGTCGCCCGGTGGGGCTGGTTGGGGGCCAACGCTCGCGTGGCGGATGTTTCAACTGATTACCGTCGCAGCGTTGACCTGGGCAGCCTGGCGACTCCTCGGGCACACTACGTACCGGATTGACGTCGATGTCTACCGGATGGGCGGACGGGCCTGGCTCGACGGCCGGCCGCTATACGCCGACGGTGCGATCTTCCAGACCCAGGGTGGCCTGGACCTGCCCTTCACCTACCCGCCGCTGGCTGCCGTCCTGTTCTCCCCGTTTGCGCTGTTGTCTCTGGATGGCGCGAGCGTAGCCATCACGCTGACCACGCTCATCCTGCTCGTGATGTCGACGGTCATTCTGCTGACCCGACTGGACGTGTGGCCCACGACCGGCGTCACCGGCGAATCGGCCTGGGTGAGGCGGTGTTGGCTGGCCGCCGCGGTCGTCGCGCCCACAGCGATCTTCCTAGAGCCGATCCGGTCGAACTTCGACTTCGGTCAGATCAACGTGGTGCTGATGACACTGGTCATCGCAGACTGTGTGCCGCGCCGGACACCGTGGCCGCGGGGCCTGCTGCTCGGTATCGCGATCGCGCTCAAGCTGACACCGGCCGTCTTCCTGCTGTACTTCCTACTGAAGCGGGACACCCGCGCCCTGCTGGTTACCGCCGCGTCGGTTGTTGTCGCGACACTGGCCGGCTTCGCGTTCGCATGGCGGGACTCCTGGGAGTACTGGACTGAGACCGTCCGCAACACCGACCGCATCGGCACCGCGACGCTCAACACGAACCAAAACATCGCCGGCGCGTTGGCCCGTCTGGGCCTGGGCGAAGGTGAGCGATTCATGGTGTGGGTGGTCGCGTGCTTCGCGGTGCTCGGCCTCACTATCTGGGCCGGGCGCCGGGCGCTGCGGGCCGAACAACCCGTGCTAGCGCTGATATGCGTGGCGATGTTCGGCCTGGTGGTGTCCCCGGTGTCGTGGTCGCATCACTGGGTCTGGGCACTGCCCACCTTGCTGGTGACCGCGGTGCTCGCAGTGCGGCTGCGAAATGTCGCGCTCGGCGCCGTTTCGATCGCCGGGCTGGCGTTGATGGTGTGGACCCCGATCGCCTTGTTGCCGCAGCACCGCGAAACCGCGGCGTCACTATGGCGCCAGCTCGTCGGAGGCTCTTATCTCTGGTGGGCACTAGCGGTAATCATCGTGACCGGCATCGTCACTCGCACAGCCGCGGTCCGCAGTGCCGACCAGGACGGGCCGTCTGTGGACGCTGCGCCCGCGGTCCCCGCCGTGAAGGCCCCGGCGGGCCCGCCGTGAAGGGCTTGCAGTCGGCTCAGCCGGCTGCTGTCTCGGGGAGCCGTGTCGGCGGTTTCACCACTCCCTCACCTTTTCCCTCTTTGATATCGGCTGCGTAGAGGTCGACGTACTCCTGACCGGACAACTGCATCAGCTCGTACATCACCTCGTCGATGACGGCCCGTTCGATGAATCGATTTCCCGCGAGTCCTTCGAATCGACTGAAGTCCATCGGCTCACCGAACTTGACCTGAACCCGGCCGAATCGCCACATCTTGCTGCCGGGAGGGTTCACGGTGTCGGTTCCGATCATGGCGACCGGAATCACCGGGACCTGTGTCTGAAGAGCCAGCCGCGCCAACCCCGTCTTGCCCTTATAGAGCCGTCCGTCCGGTGAGCGGGTGCCCTCGGGGTACATCCCGAGAAGTTTGCCTTCCCCGACGATTCGCTGTGCGGTGGTCAGCGCGCTCTGCGCGCTGCCGGCATCGGCGCGGTCGATCGGAACCTGGCCGGCAACCGTATAGAACCAGCGGGTGAACCAGCCCTTGAGGCCGGTGCCGGTGAAGTACTCGGCCTTAGCCAGGAAGGTGATCCGCCGGCTGACTACCAGCGGTAGATAAAAGCTATCCGCCACCGCCAGGTGATTACTGGCCAGAATCACCGCTCCGGATTGCGGAACATGCTCCAGCCCTTCGATTTTCGGACGCCCGAGCAGACTCAGGACCGGCCCCATGAAGATGAACTTGAACAACCAATACCACATGGACCCTCCGCATCACCCGGCCGCGGTGCGGTCACTCTGGCCGACCGCCGGCACGGTGCTCTCCGGACAACCTTACCCACGGTGTGTGCCGGCGACCACAGATGCGCTTACTCCGCTGAATCCGCTGAATCCTTGATAACCACCGTGATGTGCTGATAGTGCCCTGGCTCCGGCGACGCGGTCGACGCCGACTCCGACGGGCTCTCCGGAGTTGGGGCGTGTGGCTGCGGCGGCTTGCTGTCGAGGTTGTCCAGCATTGCCTTGACCAGAGCCAGCAGCCCTACGCTGTGCTCGGCGACCACGTTGAGCAATGGGTGTTCCTCGCCCGCGATCAGCGCCGCGAGCGCGCACACCGGGCACCAGACCTGTTCGCACTTGCCGGAACCGCCGGTCTGCGCCCTGGCCGCAAGCAGTCCTACCAGGGGGTCAAGTCGATCGAGGATCGACTGCGCAAGTTGTCGCAGTTCGGGGGGTATATCCGAATGCTGCCGCCCAGCATGTTGCCGCCCGGAGGCGCCTGCATCGGCGTAAGAGTCACTCAAGCCGGCCACACCTCCGGGTTCGGTCGAAATCGTACGGTCAACTCGCTGCCGCGGAGCCCAGCGTCGATAACGAAGCATCGCCGCAGCACCGATGCCAGCCGGACACGGCGCCGCATTCCGCCGACGCCAATGATCAAGTCGTCATCGACCTTACCCAATGACAGCGCAGTGGAGTCCACCTGCGGCAGCTCCAACCGTAGCCGGTACACCGCGTCCAACCCGCTCCCGGACTCCCGGTCGACAATAGGTCGCAACGGACCGGGAGGCGGCGAACCATCCCGCCTACGGGCGCAGTCGAGCAGCTCGCCGAGTGCCTTGGCTCCGATTGGCTCGCCCGCCAGGTGGGGCACCATGACCAGTTGGACGTCTCCGATGACGCGATCGAGGTCGTCAAGCACCGCCCTCTGCTCAGAGATCCGTTCCGAGTACCAGTGGAATGCCGGATGCTCAGGAAGGTTGCAGTATTCGAACGAATCATCCTCGACGAGAATTTGGTTGACGATGAGCTCGGCGACCTGCACGCCCATCAGCGCCAGCGAGCCCAGCGTGCGAACCGCCTCGGCCGCGACCACCCGCTCGGCTGTCATCACCAGGTGGGCAGTGACCCGCGAACCGTCGGTCAGCATGGTGCCGAGCTGATCGGTGCCCGCACCGATTCGCTCGAGCAGGCCGATCACCGCGGCCGATCGCGCGTCGTCGGCGCTGGACAGCCGGCGGTGCCTGGGCCAGGCGCGCTCGAGATAGAGGGAGAAAGTCGCGGGCAACGTGAGCATCCGCATCGCGTCGGCGGTTGACGCGCAGTCGACTACGACAAGATCCCACTGCCCGGAGTCCGCTAGCTCACCGACCTCATGCAGACCGAGCAGTTCTTGAACCCCCGGCAACGCCGAAAGCTCCTCTGGTGCAATGTCTCCGATATCCGATTCGGGAAACCTCTCAGAGAGCGGGCCAGCGATCTCACGCCACCGGTTCGCCAGCAGCGCCAGGGTGTCGAGGGCTAGGGCATCGAGGGACCCGCCTCCGGAATCCACCGTTTCGAGCTCTGCCGATATCCGGGTGGGCTCGCGCCGGCCGGTAGGGGCGACGGTCATACCCAGCACATCGCCGGTCGAGTGCGCCTGATCGGTGGACACGATCAGAACCCGCATCCCGGCGCGTGTGGCACGCACAGCCGTGGCGGTCGCCAGCGTCGACTTTCCCACGCCGCCCTTGCCGAGGAACAGGCTGATCCGGGCTTCCCCGGACGCCCACCCCGCGTCGGAGGCGTGCCTGCGCTCAATCAGCCTCGACTCGTTTCTTGAGGTCCTTAAGTGCCGTATCCGTCAGACGCCGTTCAGCCTTCCTTTTGAGTAGGCCGATCATGGGGATGATCAGGTCGACCGACAGTTCATAGGTGACGTCGGTGCCAGACCCCTTGGGCGTCAGCCGATATGCACCGTCGAGAGACTTCAGCAACGTGCTCGACACCAGCGACCACGTCACCGAGTTCCGGTCTGCGGGCCACTCGTAGGCCAACACCATGCTGTCCTTGAGGACTGCGGCGTCCAGAACCAGCCGGGCCACCTTCGGATAGCCGGCCTCGTCCGCCTCAAGAACCTCCGCCTCGTGGTATTCGGCAACCCAGTCCGGGTAAGCGCCGATGTCGGCGATGACGTCCATCACTGAAGAAGGACCGGCATCGATGTATATGGTCTGCGCCGTCTTGTCCGCCACTGAATTCATTCCCCGCTAGGTCTGGTTGCTGGCCAAAAATCTACTCCCCCGATTGTGGATATGCCGCCTAGTACCCACGATTGGGGGGCTACCCGGGACTGCAGCGTCAGACAGGTCGCGGCAGCCCCACCTGACGTCCGGCCTCCAGCGTGCGTTTCAGCTCGAAAGCCATATCCTTGCCCGCCACCCGGCGCCGATGAGTCGTCTTGGCGAGGTTCATCTTCGCCAGTTCCCACGCCGCAACCCCAGAGGGCTCAGCGTGCAGGAAATAATGAAGCACGACACCATCGAGGCCATCGTGCACCATTTCCAGCCAGACCTCCATGGTCCCCGTCACCGAGCCGGTGACTGTCCAGCGCTGACCGGCCTCGCCACGGTCCTCGACGACCGTGAGACGCAGGTCGGGCCACCACCGCAACCAGTTCGCCGGGTCGGCTACGGCGTTGCCGACCGCAACCGGGTCAGCCGCGATGAAGGTCTCGTCGGCGATCTGGATGCTGTTCATGACAGACTAGCTTCACATATGGTGGACCACCGGCTCGAGACGGCTGACATGGACGACTCAGCTGGACACAGCACAGCCTGTCGAGCCGCCTGAGAGTTACGAGAGGGCCTCCACCGTGCGCGAGTTCAGCGTTCCCGCATCATTCACCGTCGGCGAGCATGACA
The DNA here is from genome assembly GCA_964195655.1 of uncultured Gammaproteobacteria bacterium. GTDB lineage: Bacteria > Actinomycetota > Actinomycetes > Mycobacteriales > Mycobacteriaceae > Mycobacterium. The sequence goes on from CAXMSM010000255.1 coordinate 8,337, forward strand.
GCATC
>CAXMSM010000256.1:0-2096 GCA_964195655.1 uncultured Gammaproteobacteria bacterium
CACCGGAATCGTCGAAGAGCTGGGTGAAGTCATCGGCAAGGAGAACCTCGGTGATTCGGCCCGCCTCGTCATCCGCGGGCCGATTGTGACATCGGACACTGGGCACGGGGATTCCATCGCGGTCAACGGCGTATGCCTGACGGTGGTCGACGTTCTGGCCGATGGCTCGTTCTCCGCCGACGTCATGGACGAGACGCTGAGCCGGTCGAGCCTGCGCGGTATCGATGTCGGAACCCGGGTGAACCTGGAGCGCGCCGCGGCGTTGCAGAGTCGGCTGGGTGGGCACATCGTGCAGGGGCACGTCGACGGAACCGGACACGTCATCTCCCGGACACCCTCGGAACACTGGACGGTGGTGCGCATCGCGCTACCGGCCGCGTTATCCCGCTACATCGTGGAGAAGGGGTCGATCACCGTCGACGGCGTATCGCTGACCGTGTCTGGTCTGGGACACGACTGGTTCGAGGTGTCGTTGATCCCGACGACGTTGGATCTGACGACACTGGGTCGCGCCGAGGTCGGCGCGCTGGTGAACCTCGAAGTTGATGTGATCGCTAAGTATGTTGAGCGGTTACTGGGCGCCGACCATTTGACCCGCAACGACTCGATCCGCAACAACCCGACACCCTGACCCGTACCTGGCAGACCGGCGGGCAATAACCGGCCTCCGCTCGTGGTTCATACTGAAGGACAGTGCTCAAGGGATGAACTTAGGTGCGTTATAGGTTTTGGCGCCGGAACCGGCAGGGTGGCGAAGATGACGAGGTTTGATTCGGTCGAGCGGGCGGTGGCCGACATCACCGCAGGCAGGGCCGTGGTCGTCATCGACGACGAGGACCGCGAGAACGAAGGCGACTTGATCTTCGCTGCCGAGAAGGCCACTCCCGAACTTGTTGCGTTCATGGTTCGCTACACGTCGGGCTACTTGTGCGTGCCGCTCGACGGTGACTTCTGTGACCGGCTCGGCCTGCTGCCGATGTATGCGGTCAACCAGGACAAGCACGGCACCGCCTACACCGTCACCGTCGACGCGAAAAATGGTGTTGGAACTGGCATTTCGGCATCCGACCGCGCCACCACGATGCGGCTTCTGGCAGATCCGGCCAGCACCGCGGGTGAATTCACCAAGCCCGGTCACGTAGTGCCGCTGCGCGCCAAGGACGGCGGCGTGCTGCGCCGCCCCGGGCACACCGAGGCCGCGGTCGACCTGGCTCGCCTCGCGGGGCTGCAGCCCGCCGGCGCGATCTGCGAGATCGTTAGCCAAAAGGACGAGGGGCACATGGCCCAGACCGACGAGCTGCGGATCTTCGCCGACGAACACGGACTTGCCCTGATCTCGATCGCCGACCTCATTGAGTGGCGGCGCAAGCACGAAAAGCACATCGAGCGTGTCGCCGAGGCCCGCATCCCGACGCGGCATGGTGAGTTCCGGGCGGTCGGCTACACCAGCCTCTACGAGGAGGTCGAGCACGTCGCGCTGGTCCGTGGCGATATCCCCGGTCCGCACGGCGACGGCCACGACGTCCTGGTGCGGGTGCACTCCGAGTGCCTGACCGGTGACGTGTTCGGCTCCCGCCGTTGCGACTGTGGCCCACAGCTGGATGCCGCGCTGGCGATGGTGGCCCACGAAGGCCGCGGCGTGGTGCTTTATATGCGCGGTCACGAAGGCCGGGGTATCGGGCTGATGCACAAATTGCAGGCCTACCAACTCCAGGACGACGGCGAAGACACCGTGGACGCCAACCTCAAGCTGGGGCTGCCGGCCGACTCCCGCGACTACGGGATCGGTGCGCAGATCCTCGGCGATCTCGGCGTGCGGTCGATGCGACTGCTGACCAACAACCCGGCCAAGCGGGTCGGTCTGGACGGCTACGGCCTGCACATCATCGAGCGCGTTCCGCTGCCGGTGCGCGCTAACGCCGAGAACATCCGATACCTGATGACCAAACGGGACCGCATGGGCCACGACCTCGTCGGCCTCGAGGACTTCGATGAGGCGCTCCCCGGGGATTTCGGGGGCGCGGTGTGAGTCCAGCGGCCGGCGTTCCCGAATTGCCCGCGATCGATGCCGCTGACATCACGCTGGGCATCGTGGC
>CAXMSM010000257.1:0-2475 GCA_964195655.1 uncultured Gammaproteobacteria bacterium
GACGGTAACCCGCACGCCGTCCTCCCCGTAGGGGCGCACGATGATGCGAGCATTCGCGGCATCAGCTGCGAAGCGCTGGGCGTGGCCGACCAGCGGCAACCAGACGAAGTTGGCCTGCGAAGACGGCACCTCGTATCCGGCGTCGCGCAGGGCCGTCGTGACCCGGGCGCGTTCGGCGACGACGGTGTCGGTGCGGGCCAGTAGTTCGTCGGCGGCGTCCAGACAGGCGATCGCAGCGGCCTGCGAGATGCTGGTCGCTGTGAACGGCACGTAGACCTTGCTCAGTGCGGCGATGATGTCCTGATCGCCGACGGCGTACCCGATGCGCAGCCCGGCCAGGCCGTAAGCCTTCGAGAACGTGCGCAGCACAACGACATTGCCGTGCGCCCGCACTAATCCGAAGCTGTCGGGCACCAAGCCGTCGCGGATGTACTCGATGTAGGCCTCATCGAGCACCACCAGAATGTGTGACGGCACCGCCTCGACGAAGCGGTGCAGCGCTTCGGGGTCGACGACAGTGCTGGTCGGATTGTTCGGGTTGCACACGAAGATCAACCGGGTGCGCTCGGTGATCGCGGCGAGCATCGCGTCCAGGTCGAATGTGTGGTCGGTCAACGGCACCTGCACCGGCGTGGCACCGGCAGTGCGGACCTGCAGCGGGTAGATCTCGAAACTGCGCCAGCCGAAGAGCACCTCGTCGCCGACGGCCGAGGTGATCTGAACCAACTGTTGGCACAGACTGACCGAACCGCACCCCACGGAGATGTGATCTGGTGCGAAGTTGACGTGCTTGGCGAGGCGCTCCTTGAGCTCCAGATAGCCGTTGTCGGGATAGCGGTTGATCCCGTAGGCCGCCTTCTCGATTGCGGCGCGGACGCTGGGCAGCGGCCCGTGCACCGTCTCGTTGCTCGCGATCTTGATCGCGCCGGACACCGTCTTACCCGGGGTGTAGGCGGGCAGATCGGCGAGTTCGGGGCGCAGGCGGGCGGGCACCCGATCAGTTTATGACCCGACCTGGCCGGGCCCTGCATCTGCTTTGCCTCCCGCGGTAGGCGCTGTGTACGCTCATCCATCGGCGGTAAACGTCGGGAGGCGTGCCAGAGCGGCCGAATGGGACTCACTGCTAATGAGTTGTCCCTCTTAAAGGGGACCGGAGGTTCAAATCCTCTCGCCTCCGCGGGACACCGGTCGGCTGCGCCGACGGACAACTGAACATGTGCATGCGCCCGTAGCTCAACGGATAGAGCATCTGACTACGGATCAGAAGGTTGGGGGTTCGAATCCCTTCGGGCGCACTTAGATTCAAGGTTCTGACCTGCGGCTTAGCGGGTCGGGGCCTTCGCTCAGAAGCCGTCGTAGCCCCCCAGTGTCACGACGATGTCACAACTCGACCGGAACTCGCCTCGGTGTTACGACGATGTCACCACCGCGCCGAGGGTCTGCCCGGCAGCCTTCAACTCGTCGGCCTGCGAGTGCGCGTAGATCCGCGCCGTGATCGAGGCGTCGGCGTGCCCGAGCCATTTCGCGATCACTGCCAACGGCACACCCCGCAGATGCAGCGCCGTCCCGGCGGTGTGCCGCGCATCGTGCAAACGGATCGGACGCACACCTGCCGCCTTGGTCAGCCGGTGCCACATATTCGTCAGCGCGCCCGGCGTGTACGGTTCGCCGATCTCGTTGACCGCGACGTAGCCACTGTCGGTGTAGTCGGCACCGGCCCGAAGCTTGTCCCCGGCCTGCTTCGTGCGGGACCGCTTCAGCACCGCCAGCATGCCGTCGTCCAGCGGCAGGGTTCGACGTGACGCCTCGGTCTTCGGAGCGTTCTCCACTACCGTCTTCGACCCGACCTGCACCCGGTTGCGAGCAATAGTCAGCGTGCCGTCGGCGAAGTCGATGTCGGACCAGCGCAGCCCGGCGATCTCACCCCGCCGCAACCCCGACAGGGCCAGATACCACAGGTGCCCGTCGCGATCACCGTCCGCCGCCTTCAGTACCCGCCCGATCTCCTCGGGCAGGTAGGTGTCCATCTCGCGGCGCTCACGCGGAACCTTCCTGATCCCGGCTGCCGCGTTGTGGGCAAGTTCGCGGCGCTCCACACCGTAGGCCAGCACCAGCCGCCACGCATTGATCGACTGATTCACCGAGCGCGGACCCCAAGCCCGGCGGGTGGAGCCGTGCGCGGTGACAGTGCCGCCGTCACGCAACGCGACCAGCAGCCGATCCAGGTCCGAACGCGACAGCTTCTGCACCGGCATCGCCCCGTACTGCTCACGCAACGGGGCCACGCTGTACCCGTAGTCCTTCACCGTGGTCGCGCGGGCATGATGCAGGCTGGCCAGCCAGTCGGCGCACAACTGGTCGACCGTCACCGCCTTACGCGGAGTCCCACAAGGCAATTCGTGATATGTGCAAGACGTGTGTCCTGGGCACCAACTACGGCATGCAGGCCCAGAGTCTTGCCATGCGGACCGGACT
>CAXMSM010000258.1:0-6256 GCA_964195655.1 uncultured Gammaproteobacteria bacterium
CATGCCCGTCGTCCCGCCGGTATAGAGCACATAGAGGTCATCCGGTGATGGCTCGACCGGCGGCCCATCGGCAGGTTCGGCGGCCACGATGGACTCGTAGTCGACGGCGCCGGGCAGCAGCGCGTTGCCCGAATCGTCGGTGATCTGGATGAGCACCCGTAGCTGCGGCAGTTCGGCCAGCACCTCGGCAAGGCGCGGCGCGAAGGCGGCGTGATACAGCAGCGCTGTTGCGCCGGAGTCGGCGAGTAGATACTGCAGTTCGCTCTTGACGTACCGGTAGTTGACGTTGAAGGGCGCCACCCGGGCCCGCCAGGCCCCCAACATGCCCTCGACGTACTCGGGACCGTTGTGGGCGTATATGCCCAGCAGGTCCTGCCCGACCTCATGGCCAAGCAACTGCGAGCGCTCGGTATGGCACCCCAACCCGCGGGAGTGCAGGAAGGCCGCGAGCCGCTTGGAGCGTTCGACGATCTGGCCGTAGGTGAAGCGGCGCTCACCCTGGATGATGAACTCACGATCTCCGATGACCGCTGCGACGGCATCCGCGGCGGCAGGGACAGTGAACTGGATCGACTCGGGCATACGGCCTCTCATGGCTGGTGTGGTGGCAGCTAGATCATCGGGCGTCGGCTTCGCTCAGCACACTGCCGTCCGTGTCGGTCATGCATGCCGTGACGAAAGCTATCCGCCCGTCGATGGACTCTATCCGGCCGAGAGAAATCTCAGCGGCCCATACTGTGGCTACAAGCACGGAGTTGGGCGTGACGCCGGCGGGCAGGAGCGAAGCGACATGGGAACGACGCAGCGCGCACTCGACGAACTCGGCTACTACCTGCTGGCCGGTGCCGGGGGTGAAGGCCCGGCCACTCTGATGGATGAGGCCCGCCGGGGTGAGGAACTGGGCTTCGGCACCGGATTCATCTCCGAGCGGTGGAACGTCAAAGAGGCGTCCTCGCTCACCGGTGCGGCACTCGCCGTCACCAACCGTATGCAGATCGCCACGGCGGCAACGAATCACAACACGCGCCACCCTCTGATCACGGGCTCATGGGCGACCACCATGCATCGGTTGTCCGGCGGCCGATTCACTCTCGGGATCGGGCGAGGGATCGCGGCGATGTACAACGCATTCGGCGTGCCGGCCGTGACTACCGCGCAGATGGAGGACTTCGCGCAGGTCATGCGCAGGCTGTGGCATGGCGAGGTCATTTTCAACCACGATGGGCCCCTCGGCAAGTACCCGCTGCTTTTTCTCGATCCGGCCTTTGACGAGGATATTCGGCTCGCGATCGTCGCATTAGGTCCTCAAACCCTGGCTCTGGGCGGACGCGAGTTCGACGATGTCATCCTGCACACCTACTTCACCCCCGAGACGCTGCAGCGTGCCGTCAAGACCGTCAAGGACGCCGCTGAGCAGGCCGACCGCGACCCCGCCACCGTACGCGTGTGGTCATGCTTCGCGACGGTCGGCGACCACCTCCCCGAAGAGCTGCGGCTGAAAAAGACAGTCGGCCGGCTGGCCACCTATCTGCAGGGCTACGGCGATCTGTTGATCAACACCAATAGCTGGGATCCCGCAGTGTTGCACCACTTCCGGGACGACAAGGTGGTGCAGTCCATCGCAGGTGGCATTGACCACAAGGCCACCGGAGAACAGATCGAGCACATCGCCACTCTGATTCCCGACGAATGGCTCGAACCGTCGGCCACCGGATCGGCGCGGCAGTGTGTGGAACGTGTGCGCAAGGAATTCGACCACGGTGCGGACGCGGTGATCATGCATGGGGCGACGCCTGACGAACTTGAACCGATCATTGCGGAATACCGCGCGTTCGTCGGCTAGAACCCGGCGGATCGGGCGCGAAAAGCGACCCTAGGCGTCCGCAAGCGCGCCGGATTCGCTCGGTCAGGACGCGGCTCAACAGCAGCGGGCACCGGGATCGGACTCAGTGACTGCATGGCGGTGCCGCCAGTAGTCGCGTTCGGAGAGGACCGCCTCGCCGGCATGCGTTCGTTCGCGGTGCTCAACGTAGCGCTGATAGTGGTTGTCGCCCATCAGTGACTTCCAGTACCAGCCGATCTGGCGGATGACGCGCCATGTGCGCGTGGCAGTGCGTCCCATTGCTTCTGCACCTCCTTCTCGGCTGTCGTGGCGGACAAGCCCGACGGTGCGAAGATCCGCGACGGCACCGGTTCATCCTCGGCCAGCGGGGTAGCCTGACCGCGAATCACCTTGAGTGCCACGATAACCCCAGCGGTGAACACAATGATCACTACCACGGCGAAGATGATCGACAACGTGCCCTGGATGAAGGTATTGCGGATCACTGCGTCGAGCTGTCCGGCGTTCTTGGCAGCACCGAAGGTAGTTTCGCCGGCCTCCCTGGCGTTGCGGTACTGGAAGTGCTGGGTCCAGTAGCCAACCCGGGGGTCGCCAGAGAAGATCTTCTGCCATGACGCGGTCATCGTGACGGTGAGGTCCCATAGCAGCGGTAGTCCTGGAATCCAGGCCCATTTGAGCAGCCCGCGTTTGATGATCACGACCGTGACCACGGTCAGCGCGATCGCGGCGAGCAATTGGTTGGCGATGCCGAACAGCGGGAACAGGGTGTTGATACCGCCCAGCGGGTCGGTGACACCCATCAGCAGGATGCCTCCCCAGGCGGCAACAACGATGATGCTGCACGCCCAGGCACCGACGCGCCAGCTCGGGTTGCTCAGCTTCTTGAGTGGACCGCCGAGGTTGGCCAGACCGTCGGAGAGCATGAAGCGTGCCACGCGGGTTCCAGCGTCGACCGTGGTCAGGATGAACAGCGCCTCGAACATGATGGCGAAGTGATACCAAAACGCCTTGAGGCTCGCGCCGCCGAAGACCTGATGCAGCACTTCCGACATACCGAAGGCCAGCGTCGGCGCGCCGCCGGTGCGTGCCACGATGGTGTCCTCGCCGACGCTCTCGGCGGCGCTGCTGATCTCTTCGGCAGTGATCGGGGTTCCGGTGAGACCCAGTCCGTTGACGTAGTCGGCCGCGGTCTGCGGGGTGGTGCCCGTCGAGGCCGCGGGCGCATTCATCGTGAAGTAGAGATGCTGGTTGATGATGGCCGCAGTGATCAACGCCATGATCGCGACGAACGACTCGGTAAGCATGCCGCCGTAGCCGATCAACCGCATCTGGCTTTCCTTCTCCAGAAGCTTTGGCGTGGTGCCTGAGGAGATCAGCGCGTGGAAGCCGGACAGTGCTCCGCACGCGATGGTGATGAACAGGAATGGGAACAGCGAACCGGCGAACACGGGGCCGGTGCCACTGGTCGCGAACGACGAGATTGCCGGCGCCTCCATGATTGGTCGGGCGATCAGGATGCCGATGGCGAGCAGCGCAATCGTGCCGACCTTCATGAATGTCGAAAGGTAGTCGCGGGGGGCCAGCAGCAACCACACCGGCAGCACTGACGCTGCCAAGCCGTAGATGATGATGCACCACGACAGAGTCACCTTCGACAGGGTGAACCAGTCTGCCCCCCAGGAAGTGTCGGCCACCCAGCCGCCCGAAATGACTGCGAGCAGGAGCAGAGCCACCCCGAACAATGAGACTTCTGAAACCTTTCCCGGCCGCAGGAAGCGCAGGTATAGACCCATGAAGATGGCGATCGGAATCGTCATCGCGATCGAGAACACGCCCCACGGACTCTCGGCCAGAGCATTGACCACGACCAGTGCCAGCACAGCGAGCAGGATCACCATGATGACGAGCACGCCGACGATCGCTGCGCTGCCGCCCACCGCCCCGAGCTCGTCGCGTGCCATTTGTCCCAACGAGCGTCCACGCCGGCGCACCGAGATCGACAACACCAGATAGTCCTGCACGCAGCCGGCGACCACCGCGCCGATGATGATCCAGATCGTGCCCGGTAGGTAGCCCATCTGCATGGCCAGCACCGGCCCGACGAGCGGCCCTGCGCCAGCGATGGCGGCGAAGTGGTGACCGAAGAGCACCCGCCGGTCGGTTGGCATGTAGTCGGTGCCGTTGTCGAATGCCTCTGCCGGGGTCGCCGCGTCATCGCGCGGCTGGACCACCTTCATCTCGATGAGGCGGGCATAGAACCGGAAGCCGATGACGTACGTGCAGATTGCGGCAAGGACGAACCAGACCGCGTTGACGGTCTCGCCTCGGAAGAATGCAATCACCGCCCAGGCGACCGCCCCGATCAACGCAATGGCCGCGAAGATGATCTTGTGCTTGGTCGTGATCGGCGACCGGTCGATGATCGCTACTGGCGGTAGATCTTTGTCGGTGCGGATATAGGTGATGTCGCCTTGACGGTCCTCGATACGGCCCGATGGTGTGGCGGTGGGTGTGGCCACGGGTCTCTCCCTCGTCTGCGCGACTGTGCGTTCTGCCCTGATGACATGCGTTCGCTGATCCTTGCATCGGACTGATCGGGGATGTGGCGAAACCCGAAAGCGCGAGTGCGGGCCTGCTCCAACGCTGTTTCGGCGAAGAAACTCAGCGGACGGCGAACGCGATCGAGTGCCAGCCGGTCGCTCCGTCGGGCGCCGGGTTAGCCCGCTCGGATGTCTGTGTGTATCCGGTGTTGTCGGTGGCGCGCACTGTGATCTTGTGGGCCCCGGGTTCCTTGGCGTCCCAGTCGAAACTCCATAGTCGCCAGGTGTCGTCGGAGTAACCTTCGCCTAATTCAGCTGGCCGCCAGTCACTTTGGCCACTCGGACCGTCTATCTGGACTTCGACGTCGCGCACCCCGCGGTTTTGTGCCCACGCGACACCTCCGAATTTCACCGGCCCTTTGTTCACGTCCTGTCCGGATCGTGGCACGTCGATGCGGGACTCGGTCTTGATGGGTCCTCGCGATGACCAACCCCGGCTCGTCCAGTAAGCCTCCGCCCGATCGAATCGGGTGACCTCCAGATCGACGACCCACTTGGTGGCCGAGACATAGCCGTACAGGCCGGGAACGACCAGTCGGGCCGGATATCCATGCTCAACGGGCAGGGGCTCGCCGTTCATGCCGATAGCCAGCAACGTGTCTTCTGCGGTGAGTGCCTCGAGGGGAGTGCCCGCGGTCCACCCGTCGGTCGACATCGAGAGCACCATGTCGGCGTCGTCCTGCACTCCGGCCTCGGCAAGCAGGTCCCGCACGCGGTAGCCGATCCATGTCGCGTTCGAAATGAGTTCGCCGCCGATGGGATTGGAAACGCACGTCAGCGTCACCACTTCCTCCACGGCGTCGAACCGGGCGAGATCCTCAAAGCGGTAGGTGACTTCGCGGTCCACCATCCCGTGAATCCGTAGCTGCCAATCGGTGCGGCTGAGCTGTGGCACGGTCAGTGCGGTGTCGATGCGGTAGAAGTCTGCATTGCTGGTGACAAAAGATGGCAGAGCAACGCCTTTCGGCTGCACCGACGCGGGTATCGCAGGTGCGGGGACATCAACGCGGGGCAGCGCGAAGGCCTGTCGATCGCCCGAGACTGAGGATGTCAGCCTGGAGATCACGGCGCCCGCGACACCGCTGGCCGCGCCGACAGCAAGGAAGCCCAGCGTCACCAAGGACAGCCGCCTGCCGCGGTCCGGGTGGTCGACGGCGGCCGAGCCGTTTGGCGCAGCATCTGGAACATGGTCCCGAACATCAGAGAATCGGCCGGAGATCAAAAGGCGGAGCACCGCGACCCCGCACGCGGTGCCCACTAACGTCGGGACGATGTCGACGAACGTCGCTCCGGCGCGAGACAGGACTGCGGCGCACCCGGCGACGCCGGTGGCGACGATCACGGCACTGCCTACTGGTCGTCGGGCGGACTCGGCGACCCCTGCAAGCGCCGCAATCACCGCGATCACCACGAGCACGAGAACGCTCAGCACCAACTTGTCGGCGGTACCGAAGCTCTGGATGGCCCATTCCTTGACCGGGCCGGGGGTCAAATCGATCACCGCGGACCCGACCGACGTACGGACGTCGGCCTGGCGTCCGAACGCGGCGGCCACCAGCGTGGCCACCCCGACCGAGACAGCAGCCGCGGCGATGCCGCCCATCGCTTTGGTGCCTAGCGTGGTCATGTTGACCAACCTACCGCCGCATCGACCCCGAAACCCTTACCGAAAAATGTCCTTGACGAGGGTGCGTCGTTTAGTCATTTGCGCACACTGAACGCAGCGGTCTAGCATCACCGACGTGCTGAGGCGACTCGTAGTACCAACCCGCAGCGGGGTCTGATCCTGACCGACCCCTCGCTGTGGGTCGTT
>CAXMSM010000259.1:0-12346 GCA_964195655.1 uncultured Gammaproteobacteria bacterium
TGCCACCGCGGCCACGAAAACCAATGCCAACGCCGCAATACCTGACATCAACGCGCTACCTGTTCGGGTCGGGGTGGGCGTGGTCGGGGCCATAATCGTGTTCACCCTGATCATGGGTGCCAGAACGATGAACCGTCGCCCACAAATTTGACCAGAACTGATTGACCGGAACCGATTGCCCAGAACTGCCTAACGCCTACGCCACCGCGAAAAACTCAGCGCACCAAGCGCGCCCGCCCCGGCGGCGGCAGCTGCCTGCCACGGCCCCAGCCCGGGTCGGATGATGATGCGATTCTTGATGACGGCGGGACCCGGTGCGGGAACGGGATCTTCGTCCATGTTCTCCGGCGTGGTCGCCGCCCAGGCGGTGGCAAAAAGTACCAGCCGCGCCGTGATGTAGGCGAATACCATCAGCCCCAGCACCGGACCGAACGTCGCACCTGCCGGACCGGTGAGCACCTTGCTCAGGTAGACCGCGGCGACCATCTTGAAGATCTCGAACCCGACGGCGGCGATGAGTCCGGCCCGGACACTGCTGTGGAAGCTAACCGACTCCCGAGGCAGCCGGGCAATCACCCAAGTGAACAGCAGCCAGGACACCAGTACCGAAACCACGATGGAGGCCAAGTACAACACCAGGCTCAAGCCGCTGGTGTCCCCAATGCCGAACCAGTGCAAGATGTTTTTCATCACCGAGTTGTTACTTAGCGCCGTCAACGCGACGGTGACGACGATGGCGACGAAAACCGAGAGAAGCGCCCCCAGATCCGAAAGCTTGGTGCGGACGAATCCCGGGGGCTCGTCGCGGAAGCGACCCCACATCTGGCTGAGTGCCTCGCGCAGGTTGTTCATCCAACCCAGCCCCACCCAGGTAGCGGTCGCCAGTCCGATGACGCCCACCGACGCCCGTGACTGGACCGCCGAATCCATCAATTCGACGATCTGCTGGCCGAGGTCGCCGCTGATGGTGGCCTTGATACGGGCACCGATTTCGGCGAGCAATTTTGGCCGGCTGGCCAGCACGAAGCCGCCGACGGCGAACCCAACCATCAGCAACGGGAACAGCGCAAAAATGGTGAAGTAGGTGATCCCGGCGGCGTAGAAGTCGCCTTTGCAGTCGGTGTAGCGCTGCTGGGCGCGCATCACATGGTCGAACCACGGCATCCGCGCGCGCAACCGGTCCAGAATTCCGGGCTTGTCATCGGATTCGGTCGAGCCGTCCGGCGCAGTCATCCAGGCCCCCTGTGGCTAGTGCGTCGGTAGGAACCCTAACCGGTCAGATACCCGCCGCAATGTCTGTCCAGACACCTCCTGCGCCCGAGCGGCCCCGCCAGCCAATACGCTCTCCAACTCGGCCGGGTCAGCGAGCAACTCGTCGACCCGCGTCTTGATCGGCGTGACGAACTCGACTACCGCCTCGGCGGTCTCCTTCTTCAGGTCGCCGTATCCGCGGCCGGCATAGCTCTCTACCAGCTTGTCGATGCCGACGCCGGTCACCGCTGATTGGATTGTGAGCAGGTTAGACACCCCGGGCTTGGCATCTGGATCGAAGCGAACCTCCCGGTCGCTGTCGGTGACCGCAGAGCGAATCTTCTTGGCAGTCTTAGCGGGATCGTCGAGCAGGCTGATCAGGCCGGCGTCGGTGGCAGCCGACTTGCTCATTTTGGCCGTCGGATCGGCCAGGTCGTAGATTTTGGCCGTGTCCTTGCCGATCATCGCCTCGGGCACCACCAACGTGTCGGGAAAGCGGGCATTGAACCGCTGCGCAACGTCGCGCGCCAGCTCAAGGTGCTGGCGCTGGTCCTCGCCCACGGGCACCAGCTCAGTGTCGTAGAGCAACACGTCGGCGGCCATCAGCACCGGATAGGTAAACAGCCCGACGGTGGTGGCGTCCGCCCCCTGCTTCTGTGACTTGTCCTTGAACTGCGTCATCCGCGAAGCCTGACCAAACCCGGTGAAACAACCCAGGATCCAGGCTAATTCGGCATGGGCAGGCACATGGCTCTGAACAAATACGGTCGCCCGGGTCGGGTCGACGCCGAGTGCGAGATACTGCGCGGCGGTCACTAAGGTGCGCCTGCGCAGTGTCTCGGGTTCCTGGGCGACGGTGATCGCATGCAGATCGACGACGCAGAAGTAGGCATCATGACCTTCCTGCAGTTCCACCCACTGGCTGACAGCGCCCAGTGCGTTGCCCAGGTGCAGGGAATCAGAGGTGGGCTGCGCGCCGGAGAAGACGACCGACTTGGTATTTGAGCTCATGATGTCCGCCATTTTCCCACTGCCTGTCCCGACACCGATGCAGGCACCCTGGGATCCTCCGCGACTTCGGCGCAGTTGGTCCCGCTCGGCGTGACGAACTGCGCCGAAATCACGTGTAGTGAACGGTCACCGGAGCGTGGTCAGACCACCGCAACGCATAGGCGGCCGGACGTTCGGTGCGCGCGGACGCCACCCGCTCTGCCAGACCAGGCGTGGCCAACTGGTAGTCGATGCGCCAACCGGCGTCGCTGTCGAAAGCCTTACCCCGCCAAGACCACCAGGCGTACGGACCAGCCACACCGGGATGCGCCTGCCGCACCACGTCGGCCCAACCAGAAGCCAGCAGATCTGTGAGCCACTGGCGCTCCTGCGGCAGGAACCCCGACTTCTTGATGTTGCCTCGCCAGTTCTTGATGTCGTTCTCGGTGTGGGCGATGTTCCAGTCGCCGCACAGCACCGACTCTCTTTCGCCTGCAACCGAACGCGAGATAAGCGCCGCCATCCGGGTGGCGACGGCGGCCATGAACCGCTCTTTCTCCAACTGCCGGTCGGTCTCGGCGTCACCGGTCGGGAAGTACACGCTGGCCACCGTCAGATCAGCGGTGTCCACCTCGACGTAGCGACCATGAAGCGCAAATTCCTCTGCCCCACAACCTATCCTGACGTCATCGAGCGGTGTACGGGACAACACCGCCACCCCGTTGCGACCCTTGATGTGGGGCACCGCCGACGCCAGGTGCCATCCATCTGCCACCACCGGCGACAGCGCCACGGCAAGTTGCTCGTCGTCGGCGCGAGTCTCCTGCAGGCACACCACGTCGGCCAGGGTTTCCTTGAACCACGGCAGCAGGCCGAGGTTCTCCATGGAGCGCTGTTTGACCGCCGCGCGGATGCCGTTGACGTTGATAGTGCTGACGATCACGGTCCAGCACTCTAACGGCCCACCCACTAGCACCTCCTCACCACCTTGGGATAGTCTCGTTTTGGTCATGAGCGCCAGCGTTAAGCCCCGGCTCGCTGGCCGGCAACCCTCCAACCGCGGTGGGGTGCCCCGGGTGATGACCAGGTTGAGCAGCCACTCACGGCTGCAAGGCAAGCGCGGGTCCGCTGTGAAACGGGCCCCTGAGTAGACGGGGAAACCTGATGGCGAGGTCAGTAGCGCGCAGCCGTCGATGACTGCTGCGCACTCCCACCTCACCGCCAGGCGCACTCCGGTAGGAGAACATCAATGAGCACCGGTAACGAGAAAAGCACCGACAACGAGGCCGACGCCGCCACCTGGGCGTTCGAGACCAAGCAGGTACACGCCGGGCAGACACCCGACGTTGCCACCAACGCGCGCGCCCTGCCGATCTACCAGACCACCAGCTACACGTTCAACAACACCGACCATGCGGCGGCACTGTTCGGTCTGGCCGAGCCAGGCAACATCTACACCCGCATCATGAACCCGACCCAGGACGTCGTCGAGCAGCGCATCGCGGCTCTGGAAGGCGGCGTCGCTGCGCTGTTCCTTGCCTCCGGGCAGGCCGCGGAGACACTCGCGATCCTGAACCTCGCCGGTGTGGGCGACCACATCGTGTCTAGCCCGCGGTTGTACGGCGGCACCTACAACCTGTTCCACTACTCGCTGCCGAAGCTTGGCATCGAGGTGAGCTTCGTGGAGGACCCCGACGATCTGGAGTCGTGGCGGGCGGCCGCCAAGCCCAACACCAAGGCGTTCTTCGCCGAAACCATCTCCAACCCGAAGATCGACATTCTCGATATTCCCGGCGTTTCGTCCGTGGCGCACGAGGCCGGCGTCCCACTGATCGTCGATAACACCATCGCGACGCCCTACCTGATCCAGCCGATCGCACACGGTGCCGACATCGTTGTGCACTCGGCCACCAAGTACCTCGGCGGGCACGGCACAGCGGTCGCGGGCGTCATCGTCGACAGCGGTAACTTCGACTGGACCAACGGGCGTTTCCCCGGCTTCACCACACCAGATCCCAGCTACCAGGGCGTCGTGTTCGCCGAACTCGGCCCGCCCGCCTACGCACTCAAAGCGCGAGTGCAATTGCTGCGGGATCTCGGCCCGGCCGCGGCCCCCTTCAACGCATTCCTCATAGCCCAGGGTCTGGAGACGCTGAGCCTGCGTATCGAGCGCCACGTGTCCAATGCGCAGAAGGTCGCCGAATACCTCGCCGGACACGACGACGTCACCTCGGTGAACTATGCGGGCCTGCCCACATCACCGTGGTATGAGCTGGGAAAGAAGCTGGCCCCCAAGGGAACCGGCGCAGTGCTGGCATTCGAGCTGGCCGGCGGCATCGAGGCGGGCAAGGCGTTCGTGAACGCGCTGAAGCTACACAGTCACGTTGCCAACATCGGCGACGTGCGATCGCTGGTGATCCATCCGGCGTCGACAACCCACGCCCAGCTGTCCCCAGAAGAACAGCTCGCCTCCGGCGTGACGCCCGGCCTCGTCCGGCTGGCCGTCGGTATCGAGGGCATCGACGACATCCTCGCCGACCTCGACCTAGGTTTCGCCGCCGCCGCAGCGTCCCCTAGATCGTCAAGTGCCGATCCACACGCTGTGGCGTCGTCCTGAGGGTTGTGACGTGACGACCGTGGACGTGAGGAGGGCCGACGAGCGCTCGCGCGAGGAGCAGACAGCCACCGACGAGCGCTCGCGCGAGGAGCAGACAGCCACCGACGAGCGCGTGACGCTCCCCCCCGAGGGTGAGGTCGCCGTCATCGACATCGGCGCCCTGAAGCTGGAGAACGGCGAGGTCATCGACGATGTGTCGATCGCGGTGCAGCGGTGGGGGGAACTGTCGCCCCACCGCGACAACGTCGTGCTCGTGCTGCACGCGCTGACCGGTGACTCCCACATCACCGGGCCGGCCGGGGAAGCGCACCCCACGCCGGGCTGGTGGGACGGCGTTGCCGGTTCCGGCGCGCCGATCGACACCGACCGCTGGTGTGCGATCTCGACAAATGTCCTGGGTGGATGCCGCGGCTCGACCGGGCCCAGCTCGCCGGCTCCCGATGGAAACCCTTGGGGATCAAGGTTTCCCAAGATATCAATACGCGACCAGGTGGCTGCCGATATAGCTGTGCTGGCCAAACTGGGTATCACCGAAGTCGCTGCGGTGATCGGTGGATCGATGGGCGGAGCACGAGCCCTGGAGTGGATGGTCACCCATCCCGGCAGTGTGCGCGCGGGGTTGGTGCTCGCAGTCGGGGCGCGTGCCACCGCCGACCAAATCGGAACGCAGAGCACCCAAGTGGCCGCGATCACCTCCGATCCGAACTGGTGCGGGGGCGACTACCACGACACCCGGCGCTCACCCGATGTCGGCCTGGAGATCGCGCGGCGCTTCGCGCACCTGACCTATCGAGGCGAAACCGAGTTGGACGACCGGTTCGGCAACGACCGGCAGGGCGCGGAAAACCCGGCCACCGGCGGTCGATACTCCGTGCAGAGCTATCTGGAGCATCAGGGTCGAAAGCTGCTTGCGCGCTTCGACGCCGGCACCTACGTCACACTCACCGACGCGTTATCCAGCCACGACGTCGGACGCGACCGCGGTGGAGTGGAGGCCGCCCTGCGCGGCTGTCCGGTACCGGCTGTGGTCGGCGGCATCACCTCCGACCGGCTCTACCCGCTGCGGCTGCAGGCTGAGCTGGCCGAACTGCTGCCCGGCTGCCATGAGCTCGACGTCGTCGACTCCGCCTACGGTCACGACGGCTTCCTACTGGAGACCGATGCGGTTGGGGAGCTGATCCGTCGGACGCTGGAGATCGCGTCGCCGTGACTGGCGCCCCCGAACAGCGGTCACTGTCGTTCGGAGCGGAGGCCGCGGCCTATGAGCGGGGACGGCCCTCATATCCACCGGAGGCCATCGACTGGCTGATTCCGTCCGGCGCACGTGATGTCCTCGATCTCGGCGCCGGAACCGGCAAGCTGACCACCCGACTGGTGGAACGCGGCCTCGACGTCATCGCTGTCGACCCGATCCCCGAGATGCTCGAACTGCTGAGCACCTCACTGCCCGACACCCCGGCGCTGCTGGGCACCGCCGAGGAGATCCCGCTGCCCGACGACAGCGTCGACGCGGTGTTGGTGGCCCAGGCATGGCACTGGTTCGACCCGGAGCGGGCGATCAAGGAGGTGGCCCGGGTGCTGCGCCCCAACGGTCGGCTCGGGCTGGTGTGGAACAACCGCGACGAGCGGCTGGGTTGGGTCAAGGATCTGGGCCATATCGTCGGCCATGAGGCCGACCCGTTCAGCCAGTCGGCGGCTCTGCCGGCCTCATTCACCGATATCGAGCGCGAACAGGTTGAGTGGACCAGCTATCTGACACCGCAGGCGCTGATCGACCTGGTGGCCTCGCGTAGCTACTGCATCACCT
This sequence comes from uncultured Gammaproteobacteria bacterium, assembly GCA_964195655.1. GTDB lineage: Bacteria > Actinomycetota > Actinomycetes > Mycobacteriales > Mycobacteriaceae > Mycobacterium. Next base: position 6,666 of record CAXMSM010000259.1, read on the forward strand.
CCCCCGAACGGGTACGGGCCCGCACGCTGGATCGCGTCCGCGAGTTGCTGACCGCCCATCCCGCCCTGGCCAACGTCAGCGGGCTGGCGCTGCCCTACGTCACGGTGTGTATCCGCGCCACCCTCGGGTGATCTGGGCCGCCTGACTCCCGCGAAACAGCATTCTGGGTCGCTACCGGCGCCGATTCACAGCCGTGGCTTCTCACTCGCCGATAGGCGCCGTCCGCGGTTAGCTCGTCCCCAGCGGATCGATGGTCCACGCGATGTAAAGCACCGCCGCGCTAACCGACGCGGTGGTGAGGACGTCGAACGTCCGGGTGCGCACCGCGAGCAGCCCCGCCCGTTCGTCGGTGAGGGTCAACCGCAGTGCGGCCGCGACACCGACGCCAATCGCCATCACCAGTGCGCCGCGGCGCCAATAGCCTGCGGCCACCAACGCGAAGGCCAGCACAAGGAACAGTCCCACCAGCAAGATCGGCCACTGCGCGCCGAAGAACTTGCGGGCGAACTCCTGCAGTTTCACCGGCTCTTCACGGCCATCGACTCTTCGCGCAAGCGCTCATCTGCTACAACCGTTCCGCGCGCTCGACGACATTGGTCAACAGAAAAGCCCGCGTCAGTGGGCCGACACCGCCCGGGTTCGGCGAGACATGGCCGGCGACATCCCACACGTCGGGACGCACGTCGCCGACGAGCTTGCCCGCGTCGTCGCGGCTCACCCCGACGTCGATCACGGCCGCACCCGGGCGCACCATCTCGGCGGTCACCATATGCGGCACCCCGGCTGCGGCGACGATGATGTCGGCCTCGCGGGTGATCTCCGGAAGATGGCGGGTTCCGGTGTGGCACAACGTCACCGTGGCGTTCTCCGAGCGCCGGGTCAGCAGCAACCCGAGCGGGCGACCGACAGTCACACCGCGTCCAATGACGACCACGCGGGCACCCGCGATCTCAACCTGGTAGCGCCGTAGCAGGTGCACGATCCCACGGGGGGTGCACGGCAGCGGTGCGGGCTCGTTGAGCACCAGCCTGCCGAGATTCATCGGGTGCAGCCCGTCGGCGTCCTTGCCGGGGTCCACGCGCTCAAGTGCGGCGTTCTCGTTCAGATGCTTGGGCAGCGGCAACTGCACGAGGTAGCCGGTGCAGCCGGGGTTGGCGTTGAGTTCGTCGAGGATCTCCTCAAGCGCAGCCTGGCTGATGTCGTCCGGCAGGTCACGACGGATCGAGTTGATCCCGACCTTGGCGCAGTCGGCATGCTTACCGCGGACGTAGGTCTGCGAACCAGGGTCCGCGCCCACCAGCACTGTGCCGAGCCCGGGAGTCCGCCCTACCTTGGTGAGTCGCGCAACGCGCTCCTTCAGGTCGACGAGAATCTCATCGCGCGTGGCCTTGCCGTCCAAAGTGATCGCACCCACAGCAGCCATTCTGTCAGGCTCAATATTTTCACCGGTGGTGAGCTTCGCAATACCGGCGTGGCAGGCTCGAAGGTATGACCGCCCCCCACGACGTCTTCAGCCCCGCCAAGCTGGGGCCGGTGACGCTGCGTAACCGAATCATCAAGGCAGCGACCTTCGAGGGTTGCACCCCCGAGGCGTTGGTGACCGATGACCTGATCACCTATCACCGGCTGCCCGCGGCAGGCGGGGTCGGCATGACGACTGTCGCGTACCTGGCCGTGGCACCGGGGGGACGCACCGAGGGAAAGCAGATCTACTGGCGTCCCGAAGCGATGACAGGGCTTAGGCGCCTCACCGACGCAATCCACGCCGAGGGCGCGGCGGTCAGCGCGCAGATCGGTCACGCCGGGCCCGTCGCCAACGCCCGGTCCAACAAGGCCAAGGCATACGCGCCGGTGCGGTTCTTCAACCCGCTGTCGATGCGCTTCGCCAAGAAGGCCACCCGTGAGGACATCGACGACATCGTCGAAGCCCACGCCAACGCCGCGCGCTGCGCCATCGACTCCGGCTTCGACTCCGTCGAGATCCACCTCGGCCACAACTACTTCGCGAGCGCCTTCCTGTCCCCACTGATCAACCGGCGCAGCGACGAGTTCGGCGGATCGCTGGCCAATCGTGCCAAGGTGGCCCGCACCACGGTGCTGGCCGTGCGCCGGGCGGTGGAAAAGGCAGGCACACCCATCGCGGTGACAGCCAAGCTCAACATGACAGACGGGGTGCGCGGCGGCATCTCGACCGAGGAGGCGTTGCAGACCGCGAAGTGGCTCGAGGAGGACGGCGGCCTGGACGCCATCGAGCTCACCGCGGGCAGCTCGCTGGTCAACCCGATGTATTTGTTCCGCGGAGATGTACCGATCAAGCAGTTCGCGGCAGCATTCAAACCGCCGCTGCGGTGGGGCATCCGGATGACGGGCAAGAAGTTTCTGCGTGAATACCCCTACCGCGAGGCCTATCTGCTGCGCGACGCCCAACTGTTCCGCGCCGAGCTGAGGATGCCGCTCATCCTGCTCGGCGGCATCACCAATCGCGAGACGATGGACCTGGCGATGGCCGAGGGCTTTGATTTCGTCGCTATGGGTCGCGCGCTGCTCGCCGAGCCCGATCTGATCAACCGGATCCAGGCGGACGGGCCGCAACGCTCGTTGCAGTCGGTGTGCAACCACTGCAATCAGTGCATGGCCACCATCTACAGCCACACCCATTGTGTCGTTACCGGATCGCCGATCAGCCAGCCGCGATAAGGCCAGATCCCACGTGGCCATCGACGCCGCTTTCGCACACGTCATCACCTTGCAGAACGGCCAGATAACGGCGCTGCAACAGATCGCAGACACCGTCAGCTGTCAGATCCCCACCCGGTGACCTCCCGATAGTGTTGGGCCCGATGAGCCGCCCAGCATCTCCCGCGCTGACCGTTCGGTATGACGGATCCCCACGCACTTTCGCCCCCGGCAACGACGTCGTCGTAGGCCGGGACCTGCGCGCCGACGTGCGCATCGCTCACCCGTTGATCTCCCGGGCCCACCTGGTGCTGCGCTTCGAGCAGGGCCGCTGGATCGCCCTCGACAACGGCAGTCTCAACGGGATGTACGTCAATGGCCGCCGGGTGCCCGCCGCCGACCTCACCGACGGCCAGCTGATTCACGTCGGAAACCCTGACGGGCCGCTGCTGACGTTCGAAGTCGGCCGCCATCAGGGGTCGGTGGGTTCGCCGCCTCCGACGGCGGTGGTCCCCGCTGTGGTCCGCCCCAGCGCGACGTGGCCCAGCCAGCCACCGCCACCGCCGACGGGGTGGCGCCCGCAGCCCGGGCAGTATCAAACCGGACCCGGCACTCTCCCACCTGGCACGCGGCCGTCGCGGCCGACGCCGGTGCCACAGTCCGTCGCGTCGCCGGGCCCGGAGTCCCCAACGATGATGGGCCCCGCCGCGGCGCCGCGGTCCAGCGACGGCAACCTCGCGACCAACATGCTCAAGATCCTGCGGCCAGGCCGCACCCCGGATGTCCCGACGGGTTCGATCAAGATCGGCCGCGCGGGCGACAACGACATCGTCATCCCCGACGTGCTGGCCTCACGTCACCACGCCACCCTGGTCCCTGCTGGACGCGGCCCTGGAACCACCGAGATCCGCGACAACCGCAGCATCAACGGCACTTTCGTCAACGGCGCCCGCATCGACACCGCGCTGCTCACTGATGGCGACACCGTGACCATCGGCAACGTCGACCTCCTCTTCCGCGATGGCACGCTGGCCCGTCGCACCCAAACCGCCACCGACACCGCAACCGGCGGCCTCGATGTCCACGGCGTCACCTGGACCATCGAAGGCAACAAGACGCTGCTGGACAACATCTCCATGTCGGCGCGACCGGGGACGCTGACCGCCTTGATCGGCCCCTCGGGTGCCGGCAAGTCGACATTCGCCCGACTGGTCGCCGGCTACACCCATCCGACGACGGGCCAGGTGTCTTTCGAAGGCCATGACGTTCACGCCGAATACGCCTCGCTGCGCTCCCGGATCGGGATGGTGCCCCAAGACGACGTGGTGCACGGCCAGCTGACGGTCAGGCAGGCGTTGATGTACGCCGCCGAGCTCCGACTACCACCCGACACCACCCAGGCCGACCGCGACCAAGTCGTCAACGAGGTGCTCCAAGAGCTCGAGATGACCGAGCACCTCGACACCCGCGTTGACAAGCTCTCCGGCGGGCAGCGCAAGCGCGCCTCGGTCGCACTCGAACTGCTTACCGGCCCGTCACTGCTCATCCTCGACGAGCCGACCTCCGGCCTGGACCCCGCCCTGGATCGCCAGGTGATGTCGATGTTGCGCCAGTTGGCCGACGCCGGCCGCGTGGTGCTCGTCGTCACCCACTCGCTGACCTATCTCGATGTGTGCGATCACGTGTTGCTGCTGGCCCCGGGTGGAAAGACCGCGTTCTACGGCCCGCCCAGCGAGATCGGCCCGTCAATGGGCACAACGAATTGGGCCGACATTTTCTCCCGTGTCGCCGCGGACCCGAACGGTGCAGCGCAGCGCTTCCTCGCCCGGCATGGGCCGCCCCCACCTCAGCCGCCCGCACTCACTCCGTCGGATCTGGGCAACCCGACCCGGACCAGCGTGCGAAGACAGTTGTCCACGATCGCCCGGCGCCAGATCCGGCTGGTGATTTCCGACCGCGGGTACTTCATGTTCCTGATGATGCTGCCGTTCATCATGGGCGTGCTGTCGCTGTCGGTGCCCGGCGACGTCGGGTTCGGCGTCCCGAAGACGGCGATGGAGGGCGGCGAAGCGCCCAACGAACCGGGCCAGATTCTGGTGATGCTCAACGTCGGCGCGATCTTCATGGGCACCGCTCTGACCATCCGCGCCCTGATCGGCGAGCGGGCCATCTTCAAACGCGAACAGGCCGTTGGCCTGTCCACATCGGCCTACCTGATGGCGAAGGTGCTCGTGTTCACCGCGTTCGCCATCGTGCAGGCCGCAATCGTCACGTCGATCGCGATCGTGGGCAAGGGCTGGGGCCCCGGTGCGGTCGACAACGGCGCGGCGATCGGCAACCGCAGTCTGGAGTTGTTCGTCGACATCGCCATGACGTGTGTGGCCGCGGCCATGGTCGGCCTGGCACTGTCCGCGCTGGCCAAGTCGGCTGAGCAGATCATGCCGCTGCTGGTCGTGGCGATCATGAGCCAGCTTGTGTTTTCCGGCGGCATGATCCCGGTGACCGGCCGCATCGTCCTCGACCAGATGTCCTGGGCGACACCGGCCCGCTGGGGTTTCGCATCGTCGGCGTCGACCGTAGACCTCATCAGGTTGGTGCCAGGCCCGCTCACGCCAAAAGACCAGCACTGGGAGCACACCTCTGGTGCGTGGATGTTCGACATGGCGATGCTGGCCGCGATCAGCGTGTTCTACCTGGGTTTCGTGCGCTGGCGGATCAGGCTCAAGGCCTGACCTCTCTGCTCCCTGCCCCTCTTGGCGAGCCCCCGCTCACGAGCCCCTCCTGCCGAGCAGACACAAACTCGCATGCTTCGGCCTCCGAATGTGCGATTTTGTGTCTGCTCGGCACGGCCGCAGCCCCAGCCAGGGCCGAGACTCGCAGAAATCAGGGTGAGGTTCGCTCCGCTCGCCAAGTCGCCGACGGTGTAGCGGTCCAGCTCGTCGTAGAACGCTTCCTTGGCTTCCGCGAGCACCCGGCGCAGCCGGCAAGCGGGCACCAGCGGACAC
>CAXMSM010000260.1:0-5514 GCA_964195655.1 uncultured Gammaproteobacteria bacterium
GGTGTCAATGGGCTCGCCGAACTGGATGTACCACTTCGACGGCAGCGGAACCATGCCCAACGGACCTGCCAACGGGAACAACGGCGTGATCGGGAAGTAGGGCAGGCCCAGAACGCGCGCCAACAACTTCACGTCGGCGACCATCGGGTAGATCTCCTCGGAACCGACGATGGAGCACGGCACAATCGGCGCCTTTGTCCGAAGCGCAGCGGACACGAATCCGCCCCGGCCGAAACGCTGCAGCTTGTAGCGGTCCTTGAAATGCTTGCCCAGGCCCTTGTAGCCCTCAGGGAAGACGGCCGTCAGCTCCCCGGCGGCCAGGAGTCGGTGCGCATCGTCGGCACACGCCATGGTGTGACCCGCCTTGCGAGCGGCCTGACCGAGCATCGGCATGTCGAACACCATGTCGGCGGCCAGCAAGCGCAGATCCCGTTGCGTCGGATGGTTGTCCCGCACAGCGACCGACGTCATCAGCCCGTCGAACGGCAGGACACCGGCATGGTTGGCCACCACCAGGGCCGCACCGGACTCCGGCAGGTTCTCAATGCCGCTGACTTCGACGCGGAACCATGAATTAAAAAACACCCTGAGCAAAGGTAAGAAGACTGCGTTGTTGAGGTGCGGATCGAAGCCGAACTCGTCGACGTCGTAGTCCCCCATCATCCGTTTGCGCACGAACTCCGCGACAGTGGCGATGCGCTTGGCGAGTTCGTTGGGCGCCCCGTCGTCTGGGGCCCCATCCGCGGTAAAACCTCGGTGTTGGTCGATTTCCCGCACCACGGCCGCGATCTGCTCGGCCGATGCGCGTTTGCCCGGTTCAGCAAAAAGCGAGGGATGTCGACGCGAAGGGTCGACGCGCTGCGCAGTCGCCCGACGCGCAGCTGCGCTGCGCCCCGAATTCGAATGCAGCGGAATCACTTTCGCTCGCGGTTCGCCCGCCACTGACAATTTCCTCTCGTCACCTTGCTTTACGGGGTGAAGTCTAGCGTCCCCAGCGCTGCGCCGCCGCCACCGAGCGCTCCTCGGCTGACCGTATCCAGCGCGGATTGACGATGGGTGTCAGTCCGCGCCCCCGCACATAGTCGTCGAAGGCCTCGGTGGTGGTCCACTTCGTGGTGTACCCGAGTTCGCTGCGCATCCTCGTGGTATCCATGACGCGACCGTAGCTCAGATAGTCGAGTTGCTCGCGATCCAACTCTGTGTTGCGAGCGGCGCGCCACAGCGAATCCGCCGCCACCAATGCCGACCGCGGAACCGGCAGCGCCAAACGTCCCGCCCGACGAATGGCCTGACTCATCATCATGATGCCGGACGCCCCGATGTTGAAGGTGCCTGACCGGCCGGCCACCGTGGCCCGCTCGAGCGCGCCCAGCGCGTCCTGCTCATGCAGTAACTGCAGTCGCGAGTCGCGGCCGATAATCGTGGGCACCACTGGACCGGCGAGGTAGCGGGACAGAGCGGTATCCATGCCTGGACCGATCAAGTTGGCCAACCGCAGGATCGTGACCGCAACATCGGGTCTACGCCGGCCGAGGCCGCGTGCGTAGCCCTCGATGTCGATGCTGTCAAGAGCGAACCCCTCGTTGGGTGGCCGGCGACGGCTGCTGCTCTCAGTGAACAGCACCGGGTCACGAGAATTGGAGCCGTACACCTCCGACGTCGACTTGATGATGACGCGGCGCACCGATGGCGCCTTCTGGCAGGCCGCGAACAGCTGGATCGCGCCCATCACGTTCAGTTCCTTGAGCACCGCCCGGCCGCCGGAACGGGGCGAGTAGGACGCGGCGGCCGCGTGCACCACGGTGTCGACGTCCCCGTTGCGGATGACCTTGGCGATGAACGGGTTGCGAATGTCGGCGCGGACGAACTCCGCACGGCCCATCCGGCGAAGCAAGTCTTTACTCGGCGCGATCGCATCAACTGCGATCACATGATTGATCAGCGGATTCTGGGCCAGCCGCGCGATCAGATAGCCGCCCAGGAACCGGCACGCGCCGGTGACCAAAACGACCTTGGGATAGTCGAGTGCGTCGCGAACGTCCGATCCGTCGGAGTTACCCCCGGAGCGGCCCGCAGAATCCATCGGGACAGCCTAACTATGGGCCGGAAGACCTACTTGCCAAGTTTTCTACGCTGCACCCGGGTGCGACGAAGCAGCTTACGGTGCTTTTTCTTCGACATGCGCTTGCGCCGCTTCTTGATGACAGAACCCATGAACTCCGCTACCTAAAGTTGTTTTGACGATCCTTCGGACACCGTTGGTGTCGATGTCAGTCTCGACCGGTCACCTTACCTGGGCGACCTGAGTTAGCGAAAAACGGATGCGAACAATGCATCCGCTGCCCGCACCCGCCCGCGCTCCCCAAACCTACTCGCGCCCAAATCGACGTTTGGCAGAGAAAGTGCGAGAGCTGCTCCACAAAACGTCGATCTCGGCGCGCCAAGGACGCGCATGCCATGAAGCACCTGCGTGAAGAGCAGCCAGCCAGCGATGAGCGCTTGCGCGCCCAAGATCAGCCAGCGTCGAAGTACGAACTCTCAAGCATGTCGTGAACTGCCTTGGCATGCACGCGGAACGAACGTCCCACCCGGACTGCGGGCAGCTCGCCGTTGTGCACCAGCCGGTACACGGTCATCTTGCTGACCCGCATGAGGCTTGCCACCTCAGCGACGGTGAGAAACTGCGCTATCGGCGGTTGACCTTCGGCCGACCCACCTTCACGCGCCACTTGTCCGCCGGCCGAATCCCGCGCCGACGGTCCGTTCGTAGACGTCATCGCAACCCAATCCATCAGGCGCAGGCAGTTCCAGCGGCTTCCCCACCGTTGGCACCAACCCGTGCTTACCACTGGGAGAATAGCGTGGCAGGTGGGGTTACTGCGACGGGTGTGGGCTAATTAGTTCAAAATTGATTAACTACTCGGGTGTAATTTCGTGCTGCTTACCGAGCTGCTCAGAGCGCTGCCTCGCGGCGTTCACCGCGTTTGCGACCGCTGTCCGCAAACCGCCCCGTTCGAGTTCCCGCAGACCAGCGGCGGTGGTACCGCCCGGCGAGGTAACCGTGGCGCGCAGCTGCGCGGCTGAGGTGTCTACCGTCAGCCCCGGGGCCGAATCCCCGTTCGGTGTGGCGTCTTCGAGGCGTCCGAGGAGCATCTCGGCCGAGCCGGCCATCGTTTGCACCGCCAACGTGGTGGCCACCGACCGGGTCAAGCCCTCATCCACACCGGCATCGACGAGCGCCTCGACCATCAGGAAGAAGTACGCGGGCCCGGAACCGGACACCGCAGTAGCGGCGTCAAGCTGGGCCTCGTCCACGGTGAGGACCTCGCCGACAGCACGGAACAGTGCCGTGACTTCCTTGAGGTGCTCATCGGTGACGAAACGGCCCTTCGCCAGCGCACTGACTCCGTAACCGATCAGCATCGGCGCGTTGGGCATGACCCGTACGACCGGCGAACCGGCGGGCAGCTTGTTCTCGTAGTAGGACGAGCTGAGCCCCGCTGCGACTGACACAAAAACCTGTTCGGCCGCGTTACTCTCCAACTTGGCAGCGGCCTCGACGATGTCGCCGACGACGTTCTCCACATCATCCGGCTTGACCGCGACGACAACGTAGGTAGCGGTGCCGACCGCCTCGGAGACCGTCGTCACCAACACCTTGTACTTCTCTGAGAGGTCCTTCGCGCGCGCAGGATCCCGCTCAGCCACCACCAGGTCCTTGACCTGCTATCCGGCGGAAAGCAGCCCCCCCAACAGCGCCTCGCCCATATGTCCGCCGCCGATGATCGCGATTCTGGCCATGCCGGAAAGCATCGCACGGCGGTGCTGGGATCGGACGCCGGGCCGCGCCACGCGCCTGTCGGACTGTCAACCTCCTCCGACGACTGTCGGATTGTCAGCTCCGCCGACGGGCGGCACCATCGCCAGTTGGCGACTCTGCACGACGATGCGCCCTTCGCAGTCGACCACGATGTGGTCCTCGTCGAACCAGTTCTGACCGATCTGAGTCGTGGTGCACATCACCCGCAGCCAGCCGTCGGCCGGCAGCGCACGCAGGTAGGCCGTCAGCTGAACCGTGGGGGCCCAGCCGAATCTGTTGACGGCCCATGTCACCGGAGCCGACACGTCGGCGCACATGAGCGCGAACAGCAGGTCCGGGGAGACGCCCCTGGGCCGCACCCAGTACTCGATGACGGGCGATCCGCCTTCCGACCGCGGTGCGAACGTCGTCAGCGATGGTCTGATGTCGCAGCCGTGCGCCAGGTGGACGATGTCGGCCATGGAATGGCCCGGCCCGATCGGTTTGAGATCAGGTGGCGGGTCCGTGGCCATGAGTGACACCACCGGGTTGACCGACAACAGCGGCGGTACGTCGTGTTCGGGGGTACCCATCGTGATCGCGGCGCGAAGGGCAGTGCGCTCGCCCTGTTTCAGCGCGACGTCGATGAGGCTGACCTGTCGACCGCGCTTGCGAACCGAGGTGACCACCTGCATGGGGCCCGGATCCGGCGCCCACAGGAAGCTTCCCGACACCGCGATCGGTTCGGGACTGACGCCCCCGGTGCCGTCGAACTGCGCGCGAGCCGCGTTGGCGCACAGCGCCAACATCACGCCGCCGTGGACCTTCGGCCCGATCGTCCAGTGTTCGTTCAGTACGCCCTCGTACACACCGTCGCCCACCGATGTCAGCGCCATCGCGTCGGTGAACAGGGTAGAACTCGTCATCTGGCGTCCTCGGATGTCAACGCAGCAGATGCGCCCTGGCGAACTGCAGCGACTCGGAAAGTAGCGCCTCACGCTCGGCGCCGTTGCGCGCGCCGGAGGTCGTTACCTCGAGGATGACATGGCCGGCGAAATCCCCGGCGGCCAGTGTCTCGCAGATCTCCACGGTCGGCTGGGTACCGCGGCCCGGCACGAGGTGCTCGTCGGCCGAGGCGCCGCTGCCGTCGCACAGGTGCAGATGCACCAGCCCGCCACCCATCCGGCGGGCCATGTCGACGGCGTCGGTGCCCGCTGTCGCGGAGTGCGACAGATCCAGTGTGTAGTGAGCGTGGCCGCCGTCGAGTGGGTCGTAGGACGGCGCAAACGCCGAGATCCCGGGGCCTGGGTTGCCGCCCCGCTTGCGCATCCGCTCGATCGACGTCGGCCCCGCCCCGAAGAATCTGTCCGCGCGAAACGGGAACATGTTCTCCACCGCTACCATCACGTCGCCGGCGGCTTCGAGCTCGGCCACCTGATCGGCGAATCCGTCGGCGTAGCGGCGCTGCCAGCGAAAAGGTGGATGTACGACCACCGTCTGCGCCCCGAGTTGCTCTGCGGCACGCACGCTGCGTTCGAGCTTCGGGATCGGATTGGGGCCCCACACCCGCTGAGAGATCAGCAGGCAGGGAGCGTGCACCGACAGCACGGGCATCCGGTAGCGCTTCGACAGCTGCTCGATGGCCCCCACGTCTTGGCTCACCGATTCCGCCCACACCATCAGTTCGACGCCGTCATAGCCCAGACGGGCGGCGT
>CAXMSM010000261.1:0-9913 GCA_964195655.1 uncultured Gammaproteobacteria bacterium
GGCGGCTACACCCCGCTCTGCAACAGCTGCGCACCATCACGTTCCACCACGGCGACAACGACGCCCTGCTGGCCTTCAGCAAGTTCGATCCAGCCACCGGCGATCAGGTACTAGTGGTGGTAACCCTCAACCCGTTCGGCCCCGAGGAAGGCACGCTCTGGCTGGACATGGCGGCGCTGGGGATGGAGCACGGGGACCGATTCTGGGTGCGCGACGAGATCACCGGGGACGAATATCACTGGGGTCAAGACAATTACGTGCGCCTCGAACCAGCCCAAGCCGTGGCCCATGTGCTCAACATGCCCCAGATTCCCGCCGACCAAAGATTGAACCTGCTGCGTAGGGAGTGACGACATGACCAACGCGTCCAACCTGACGAACCAGACCGAGGACCCGCGTCTGCGGCCCCACACTGCCGACCTCAACCGACTCTTGGGCGGCGACCACCACGATCCGCATTCGGTGCTGGGAGCCCATGAATACGGCGACCATACGGTCATCCGCACCTACCGCCCGCACGCCGTGGCAGTCGATGCGGTGATCGGCGGCCAACGCCACCGATTCGAGCACATCGAGTCGGGCCTGTTCGCCGTCGCTCTGCCGTTCGTCGACCTGGTCGACTACCGCCTCGAGATGAGCTACGACACCGGCGGCGATACCCCCCATGTGCACAGCGTCGCGGACGCCTACCGATTCCTGCCCACCCTGGGCGAAATGGACCTGCATCTGTTCGCCGAAGGACGTCACGAGCGCCTGTGGGAAATTCTCGGCGCACATCCGCGGAGTTTCACCACCCCCGATGGCGTGGTCGAGGGTGTCTCCTTCGCAGTATGGGCACCGAATGCCAAGGGCATCAATTTGATCGGGGAATTCAACCATTGGGACGGCAACGAGGCGCAACTGCGCGCCCTCGGCTCGACGGGCGTGTGGGAACTGTTCTGGCCGGGGTTCCCGATCGGCGGACTGTACAAGTTCCGAGTGCACGGCGCGGACGGGGTCGTCACCGAACGCGCCGACCCGATGGCGTTCGCCACCGAGGTCCCACCACAGACGGCATCGCGCGTAACCCGCAGCGATTACACGTGGAGCGACGACGGCTGGATGGCCGGCCGCGCGCTTCGCAACCCGGTGTTCGAGCCGATGAGCACCTACGAGGTTCACCTCGGCTCGTGGCGACCAGGGCTGAGCTACACCGAACTGGCCGACCAGCTCACGCAGTACCTGGTCGAGCATGGGTTCACCCACGTCGAGATGCTGCCCGTCGCGGAGCATCCGTTCGGCGGGTCGTGGGGCTACCAGGTCACTTCCTACTACGCCCCGTCTTCGCGGTTCGGTACACCCGATGAGTTCCGTCACCTCGTCGACACCCTGCACCAAGCCGGGATCGGCGTGTTGGTCGACTGGGTACCCGCGCATTTCCCGAAGGACGCCTGGGCACTCGGACGTTTTGACGGCACCCCCCTCTATGAGCATGCCGACCCGCACCGCGGTGAGCAGTTAGACTGGGGCACATATGTTTTCGACTTCGGTCGCGCGGAGGTCCGCAATTTTCTGGTGGCCAATGCGCTGTACTGGCTGCAGGAATATCACATCGACGGCCTGCGCGTCGATGCCGTCGCTTCGATGCTCTACCTCGACTATTCCCGCCCCGCCGACGGCTGGACACCGAATATCCACGGCGGTCGGGAGAACCTCGAAGCCGTGCAGTTCCTGCAGGAGATGAACGCCACCGTCCACAAGGCAACCCCCGGTATCGTGACCATCGCCGAGGAGTCCACCTCCTGGCCTGGCGTCACCCGCCCGACAAATCTTGGCGGACTGGGCTTTTCGATGAAGTGGAACATGGGCTGGATGAACGACACGCTAGCCTTCATCCAGCGTGACCCGATCCACCGCAGCTACCACCACCACGAGATGACGTTCTCAATGTTGTACGCCTTCAGCGAGAACTACGTGTTGCCGATCAGCCACGACGAGGTGGTACACGGCAAGGGCACGCTGTGGGGCCGGATGCCGGGCAACGACCATATGAAGGCAGCCGGTATCCGCGGGCTGCTGGCCTACCAGTGGGCGCACCCCGGTAAGCAGCTGTTGTTCATGGGACAGGAATTCGGCCAGCGGGACGAATGGTCCGAGCAACGCGGGGTCGACTGGTTCCAGCTCGACGAGAAGGGGTTCTCTGACGGGATCCTGCGAATGCTGTCCGATGCCAACGCCATCTACCGCGGCAGTCGGGCGCTGTGGTCACGTGACACTCAGCCGGCGGGATACTCCTGGATCGACGCCAACGACTCGGCCAGCAACGTGTTGAGCTTCCTGCGGTTCGGCGATGACGGCTCGACAATGGCGTGCGTGTTCAACTTCTCGGGCTCGGAGCACTCACGCTACCGGCTCGGCTTGCCGCACACTGGCACCTGGCGGGAGGTGCTCAACACCGATTCAGACGCTTATCACGGATCCGGCATCGGTAACTATGGCGCCGTCGAGGCGACCGACGAGCCGTGGCACGGCCGACCGGCATCGGCGGTCATGGTGTTGCCGCCGCTGGCCGCGCTCTGGTTCGAGCCCGCCTAGTTACGTTGCGCCCAAACGAACACATGGGCGCAAGAGTGCGAGTAGATCACGCCATTTTGTCGACCTCGGCGAGCAGGCTGGCCGAGGCGTGCAGGCAGGCCGTGACGAATGGAACGGGTTAGTACAGCGCGTTGGCGAGATTGCGCCGACCCGCGATCACCTCGGGATCGGCAGGGTCAAACAGGTCGAACAGCTCGATCAGCCGGGTACGAAGTTTCGTGCGGTCGTCGTCGGCGGTCCGCTTGACCAAGTTGATCAATCGCTGAAAAGCAGCTTCGGCGTTCTGCGCGAGAATCTCGGCGTCAGCGGCCGCCAACGCCGCGTCGATGTCGCCCGGCGCAGCGTCGGCGATGGCTACCGCTTCCGGGGGATGCGTGGTCGCCCGCTGCAGGAAGTCGATCTGACGCACCGCACCCTTGGCCTCGGCATGGTTCGGATTCGCGTCGAGGATCGCCTGATACGCACCGCGCGCCGATTCGAACTCCCCGTTGTCGAGAAGAACCCGCGCCTGCTCGACCTCGGGGTCACCCTGCTCAGGTTGGTCGACATCGCCTGCGCCGTCGAGCTTTCCGGCTGTGGCCTCGAGTAGGGAGTCGATCCAGCGCCGCAGCTGCTCGGGCGGCTGAGCACCCTCGAAGTTCGACAATGGCTGGCCAGCGGCCAGCGCGATGACCGTCGGAACCGTCTGCACTCCGAACATCTGCGCCACCCGCGGCATGGTGTCAACGTTGACGGTCGTCAACGACCACTTGGGGCCGTCGGTGGCCAAGAGGTCTGCGAGCGCCTCGCCGAGTTGGATGCTCGGCTCACTGCGCGACGACCACAGCAGCACGACCACCGGCACCTCGTTCGAACGAACCAGCACTTCGGCTTCCAGGTTCGCTTCGGTGATCTCCACGCCACCCGGCGGGGTGCCTGCGGGCGAGCCCGGTGCCGTGCCCTCGCCGGCGGGTGCCGCCCGCTGTTTGAGTGCCGACAGATCGACTGCACCAGCCATGGCGGGCGCGATGGGGGGGCGGGGACGAGTCACGCCATCAAGTCTGTCACGTTGTTTCGGTCACCGTTCGCCCCGGTTGCCGTGCGTCTGCCACCGTGGCTGTCACCGCCGATACGGCCCCTAACCGACCGCCCCGATCAGCCCATATGAGGAAGATCACACTGCCCAGCGGCACTATGCTCCCCAGCAACGCCAGCGACCAAGTGCCGAGTCCCCACTTGAATGCAATGCCGGCCAGTAGCACCATCGCCACGAAGACGACAAAGATCGCGCCGTGCACCGGCCCGAAGATCTTCACTCCCACCTCGGTGCGAGGGGTCCCCAGGTACTTGAAGTGCATGCCGATCAGCAGTCCCAACCAGCTGATCGCCTCCGCGAACGCGATCAACCGGAACCAGCGCGCAACGCTGCGAACATCGAATGCGACTGTCATGGCCGCTATTGTGCCGGACGCTAAACCCAGCTACTACACAGCGTCGTTGGCCGACACTGCCCTTCAGGGGCGTCGCAGGATCAGCGCATCGCCCTGCCCACCTGCGCCACAGAGCGCAGCGACCGCGTACCCCGGCCGTCCACTTTCCCCGTCGCTTCGCTCGCCCCGTCCACTTTCCCCGTCGCTTCGCTCGCCCCGCCGGCGCGCTAGCTCAAGCGCAGCATGCAGCGTGATCCTGGCGCCGGACATGCCGATCGGGTGCCCGATCGCGATGGCACCGCCAGCGGTGTTGACCCGGTCGGGGTCCAAGCCCAGCTCCTTGGTCGAGGCGAGCGCGACAGCCGAGAATGCCTCGTTGATCTCAATAACATCCAGGTCGTCGAGCCCGATCCCTTCCTTGGCAATGGCCTTGCGAATCGCGTTGGCGGGCTGACTCTGCAGCGTCGAATCCGGTCCGGCGACCACACCGTGCGCACCGATCTCGCACAACCAACTCAGCCCCAGCTCCTCGGCCTTCGCCTTGTTCATCACCACAACTGCGCATGCGCCGTCGGAGATCTGGGATGCCGAACCGGCGGTGATCGTGCCGTCCTTGCGGAACGCGGGCCTGAGCCTCCCCAGCGACTCCGCGGTGGTGTTGGCCCGGATGCCCTCGTCCTCCGCGAACTCGATGGGGTCGCCTTTGCGCTGCGGGATCCTTACCGGCACGACCTCGTCGGCATAAACGCCGTCCTTCCAGGCGGCGGCGGCCTTCTGGTGCGAAGCCGCAGCAAGCTCGTCCTGTTCGGCGCGGGTGAACTGGTCGACGTCGTTGCGCTGCTCGGTGAGCGCGCCCATCGGCTGGTCTGTGAAAACGTCGTGCAGCCCGTCGTAAGCCATATGATCGAGCACCGCAACGTCACCGTATTTGTAGCCTGAGCGGCTGTCCATCAGCAGGTGGGGAGCCTTGGTCATCGACTCCTGACCACCGGCCACGACCACGTCGAATTCACCAGCGCGGATCAGCTGGTCGGCCAGCGCGATCGCGTCAATACCCGACAGGCACATCTTGTTGATGGTCAACGAGGGGACGTCCCAGCCGATGCCGGCGGCCACTGCAGCCTGCCGCGCCGGCATCTGCCCGGTCCCGGCGGTCAACACCTGGCCCATGATCACGTAGTCGACTAAGGACGCAGGCGCCGCCACATTCGGGAAGGCCTTCTCCAGTGCGCCGGCGATGGCCACAGCGCCCAGATCACTACCCGAGAAATCCTTCAGCGAACCCATCAGCTTGCCGACCGGCGTACGGGCTCCAGCAACAATCACAGACGTCGTCATGCCTACCTCCAAGCGGGTTTTGAGCGGCTCCAAAACGGCTAGTCAAGGCTATACATCTGCATTGACCTATTCGAAACCGATGCTGTTAGGTTACCTTTGCGATATGACCGCCGAGCAGACTGACGCCCGTCCTGTGTTGGCCACCGCGCTGGTCACCGCGATTGACCACGTCGGCGTCGCGGTGCCGGATCTGGACGTCGCCATCATGTGGTATCACGACAACCTCGGCATGATCGTGCTGCACGAAGAGATCAATGAGGATCAGGGCGTCCGCGAGGCGATGCTGTCGGTGCGGGGCGCGCCGGTGGGCAGCGCTCAATTACAGCTGATGGCGCCGATCGACGACACCTGCACGATCGCCAAGTTCATCGACAAGCGGGGCCCCGGTTTACAGCAGCTGGCCTACCGCGTCAGCGATATCGAGGCACTGACCGACCGCCTGCGCGGGCAGGGTGTTCGGCTACTTTACGACGCGCCGCGGCGCGGCACTGCGAACTCTCGGATCAACTTCATCCACCCCAAAGATGCGGGCGGGGTGCTCATCGAGCTGGTGGAGCCCGCCACTGAAAACCTGGACAGGGCCTGATCACTAGGACCACCTGCGCGTCGGCCCACGGTTAGCCCGGTGCGTCCAGCAGGGCGTGTGCCAGTGCCGACGGTCATCCACTCCGCCTGGCCCCGGGGCAATGCCTAAATCCGCCGGCCATACCACCAGGTGCGACGTCCCATGCGTGATCTCGTGGTCGCAGCCGGGACACCGGTAGACCTTGGTCGCCCTCACCGCGGGAACCGGCCTCACGTGGTAGTCGCTCCCATCGACACCCACCTCGGTGCGCGGCGGCGAAGGTAGCGAATTCAGGCTGCGCACTTTGCGCCCTCTCGCTCCCCCGGCACGACGCCTCACCATCAGAACAGCCGGAACTCGTCGCTGTCCATGCCGCGCATCCTGTCATAATCCAAAGTTAGACAACGTATCCCGCGATCCAGTGCAAGAGTTCGAGCCTGCGGTTTAATCTGCTGCGCCGCGAAAACGCCCGCGACCGGGGCCAGTAAGGTGTCGCGGTTGAGCAGCTCAAGGTAGCGGGTGAGTTGTTCTACCCCATCGATCTCGCCGCGGCGCTTGATCTCCACGGCGACCGAATGGCCCTGCTCGTCACGACAGAACAGGTCGACCGGACCGATCGCGGTCATGTACTCACGGCGGACCAACGTGTATCCGGCCCCGAGCAATTGGACATGTTCGGCTAGCAGCGCCTGCAGATGGGCCTCAACACCGTCTTTCACCAGCCCGGGATCGACACCCAACTCGTGGCTCGAATCGTGCTCGATATCCTCAACGGCGATGCGGAGTTGTTCGCCGGCTTTGTTCTCGACCACCCACACCGGCACCTCACCGTCGAGGCTCTCAATCAACCAGCACGGCGGGCTCATCCAGTTCAGTGGTTTGTAGGCCCGATCGTCGGCGTGCACGCTAACCGAACCGTCGGCCTTAAACAGCAATAGCCGTCGGGCAGTAGGCAGATGGGCGGTCAGCCGGCCGACATAGTCGACGGTGCACTGAGCAATCACGAGACGCACCCGATCCACCTTAAACGTCGAACGTGCCTGGGCATCCAGCACTGTCACTAGGCTGACGCTCCGATGTCCGCGAACGGGACGGCCGCGCTGCGGCAGACCCCTTCCCTATTCACATACGCGACTTCGCAGACGCGACCACCAGCACAGCTGATCGCCTATGATTCGTCCTGAACAAACGCCTTCTTATGCGGCGGTGCGGGCTGGGTCAAGCATAGCCCGATCCATCTTCCAACACTGCGATCTGTGGAGAGCCACATGCCTGGGATTATCGTCAACAACGTCACTTACCTCGACCCCGAGTCCGGCGAGTTTCGCCCGAATACCTCTGTGCGGGT
The DNA here is from genome assembly GCA_964195655.1 of uncultured Gammaproteobacteria bacterium. Classification (GTDB taxonomy): domain Bacteria; phylum Actinomycetota; class Actinomycetes; order Mycobacteriales; family Mycobacteriaceae; genus Mycobacterium. The sequence continues at coordinate 7,235 of CAXMSM010000261.1, forward strand.
GGAGAACGACCGCTTCGTGGAGGTCAACGACGGCCTGCTCACAACTAGTGCTGATGACGTGGTGGTGATCGACGGCGGCGGCAGGACCATGCTCCCCGGATTCATCGACGCTCACGTGCATCCCGTCGTCACCTCTATGGACACTAAGGCCATGGCGAACCGATCCCAGACCCGCATCGGGATCGAGACCAAAACCATCCTCGAACGCATGCTGCGTCGTGGCTTCACCACCATTCGCGATGCGGGCGGACTCGATCGAGGCCTGGGCGAAGCCCTCACACTCGGACTTATTGACGGACCCCGGACTTTCCGGTCCGGACGAGTGATCAGCCAGACCGGCGGACATGGCGACTTGACTGCCAGCAGCGACAACCCGCAGCTGTGCGGATGCGGCATCGAGACCGATTTTTTCAGCCGCATCGCCGACGGACCCGAGGCCGTTCGCCGCGCTGTGCGCGAGGAACTCAAGAACGGTGTCGACCAGATCAAGGTGATGGCCGGCGGTGGTGTAGCCACCCCGACAGATGCGATCGACATGGTCCAGTACACCGAGGATGAGATACGTGTGGCCGTGGTCGAAGCATCCAATCGGAACACCTACGTCATGGCCCACGCCTACGTGCCTCAGGCCATCACCCAGGCTGTCCAGGCCGGTGTTCGCTCGATCGAGCACGGTTGCCTTCTCGATGATGCCAGCGCTGGTCTCATGGCCCAGCACCGAACGTATTTGGTGCCCACGATGGTGGTCTACCAGCAACTCAAGAAGTTCGGGGAGGTCCTCAACTTTCCCTCCGAGTCGATGGAGAAACTTGAATTCGTGCTGCATGCGAGTAATGCGGCCGTTGAGACCGCCCTCAGCGCCGGGGTAAAATTGGGCTTCGGCACGGACCTGCTCGGTGAGACGCACGACGCGCAATCCGATGAGTTTGCGCTGCGGGGTGTTGTGCAACCAGCGATCGATGTCATCCGTTCCGCCACGGTCATCAACGCGGAGATTTTAGGCCGCTCCGACGACCTGGGCGCCGTCAAACCGGGGGCCTTCGCCGATCTGCTACTCGTCGACGGGAACCCGCTGGAGGACCTCTCGGTCCTTGGGGGCCAGGGCGACCACCTCGACGTCATCGTGCACGCCGGAAAAGTCATCAAGAACCGGATCACTTAAGAGGAGCAGGTTGAAGAGGTCGCCCTGATGGCGACATTGACCTAAGTTGCAGATCCGGACTTGCGAGAATTTTCGCCTAACCAGAAATCATCCGGTCAAACGCGGTCGGCTCATGATTCTGTACCGATCCTCGTCAACTCGATTAGCTGCGCCTACTTTCCTCCGGGCGAAGAGACCAGATTCGTTCCGTTACTAATGCAACCTCTGGTCGGCCGGGTGAGGCAGCCACAGCCGTTTGTCGATGAGTTTTGCGATCCGTGGCGAGAGCTCGTGGTGAAGGTCCACGACGGGCAAGCCGTTCTATAGCCCATTCACCGGTCGTCTCCCTCACGTCGCGCTCGGTAGAGCTGCAACTTGTCAGCTACGCCGCGCAGACGGCGGGACCCGGCAAACGACCAGGCGATACCCGCGGCATCGGCGATCGCCTCGCGCGCCGATTCCTCGACCAGCACCGCTCCGGGCCGCGCCACACCGGTCACCCGGCTGGCTAGATTAATCGGCTTACCGAACCAGTCGCCGCTACGGGTCGCGGCCGAACCGAACGCGATTCCCACCCGCAGCCGAGGGAAATCGTCCTCGGCCGCTGCCGCGTCGATGAGATCCAGAACGGTCTCCAGCAGCACGACCGGGTCTGGACACACCAGCATCACCGCGTCGCCGATCTCCTTGACGACCCGCACGGGCGGATTAGCGACGTCTCGGACTAGATCGCCGAGTCGGTTGGCGACTTTCTGCAGATCCTCGGGCGCCAGGGCCTCCCCTAACTGCGTAAACCCGACCAGATCGGCGAATGCCGCCGCCACTTCACGCGCGCCGGGCAGCGTTCCCGTTGCACGCTCGGCGGCGTTGGTCACCTCGTTTTCGAGGTCGTGGAGCAGCTGCAGCTGCAGCAGGTCTTGGATTAGCGGACCGATCGACGGAAGTGCCGTCTGGGTGAATACCTCGGATGCCTGCGCGAGTTCAAGTTCCGTCGCGCCGGGTCGCAGGATCGCCCCAAGCGCACCGCGCCGCATCACCTGCGCGGCGCGGGCGAGGCCCTCGGCGAGCACCCGCACTATATTGATCGCCTGCTCCTCGTCGATACTCAACTCAACGAGCGACTTGAACCGTGCCGCAGCGTCACCTACCAGAGGCGGCAGGACAGCGGCGTCGGCGTCGTCGATGCGCGGGAGTCCCATCGCGCGCTGCAGTCGCTGTAACAAGCCCAGGTCGACACCCGTCTTCTCGCATACCTCGTGCGCCGACTCATAGTTGCCATCGTTGCCGACGGCACGGTTGGAGGTCAGCAGGACAGGCGAAACGCTGGACCGAATCTCATCGATTGTGAAGTCCCGGGCCAGAAGCCAGCCGATCAATTCGGCGCGCTCTCGGCGCGCATCGCCCTCCAGACCGTCTAGCAATCCCAACGCATCGATGTCCACGTCGGCGGCCACGACGCCAACCTACAACGGTCAACATCCCACAGGCGGATAAATCCGCCGGATTCCACACCACAGGTCGATATCGCGTCAATCCAG
>CAXMSM010000262.1:0-3033 GCA_964195655.1 uncultured Gammaproteobacteria bacterium
TGATCATCAACCGGACATCGCTGGACCCCGCGGCGGCATTCCGGGAGTACACCGACAACCTCACCGACAGTTACTCGATCAGCACCGTGAGTACGCTGCCCGCCCCGATGTGTGGCTACAGCGGGCAGCGGCTGATCGGAATACTGTCCGACGGTGAGGAATCCGTGGAATACGAAGACCGCGTCGTGCACGTGCCCGCGTCCGCGCAGAATTTTCTGATCGCGATTCACGTCGAAACGCCCGCGGAAGCCCCCGGTTTCGACGAGGCGGCGTCGCAGCTGACCGAGGATTTCGAGATCGGCCTACCCTGAAGGCCATGCTCACCGACCTTGTCGAAGTGGACGGCGGGTCGTTTCGGATGGGATCGACGCAGTTCTACCCCGAAGAGGCGCCTGTGCACACCGTCACCGTTGCGCGGTTCGCGGTGGAGCGGCACCCGGTGACAAACGCACAGTTCGGCGAGTTCGTGGCCGAGACCGACTACCGCACGGTCGCCGAGATCGCGCCGGACCCGGCGCTGTTCCCCGGGGCGGCGCCGAAGGACCTGGTGCCCGGTGCGTTGGCGTTCAGGGAGACCAGTGGTGCCGTCGACCTACGTGACTGGCGGCAGTGGTGGGCCTGGACACCCGGCGCGGACTGGCGACATCCGTTCGGGCCGGAAAGTTCAGTCGAGGGCAAGTCCGAGCACCCGGTCGTGCAGGTGTGTTACGTCGATGCTGCGGCCTACGCCGACTGGGCGGGCCGGCGACTGCCGAGCGAGGCAGAGTGGGAGTTCGCCGCACGTGGCGGGTCGGCCGCGACTTATGCCTGGGGCGAAGATGCCGCTCCCAGCGGTCAGCTCATGGCCAACACCTGGCAGGGCAGGTTTCCGTACCGCAACGACGGTGCGCTGGGGTGGGTGGGCACCTCTCGGGTCGGCTCGTTCCCGCCGAACGGGTTCGGGCTGGTCGACATGATCGGCAATGTGTGGGAGTGGACGACCACCCGCTTTACCGGACACCACCGCGTGGCTCGGGAGGGAGACGCCCGCGCGGGAGATCCGGTCCAGCCGTGTTGCGGTCCGCCGGCCCCGGACCTGTCGGTCAGCCAGGCGCTGAAAGGTGGATCGCACCTGTGTGCCCCGGAGTATTGCCATCGGTACCGGCCGGCCGCCAGGTCACCGCAGTCGCAGGACAGTGCAACGACGCACATCGGCTTCCGCTGCGTCAGCGACGTGTGAATTGGGCGCGCTAACGGACGGTGGCGGTGCGTGAGCGCGCCGGATTCGCAAGACGGTGAGCAGCGATTTGGAGCAGTCCCTGAGCTCACCTAGTATGTTGGGGTTGCCTTGGGCAGACCTCGGCTGAACTTGTGATGTATCTCTACTCATCGCAGAGTCAGCTCTGCGTGCCTTTAGGTGGCTTGAATTAGTGCCAAAGACAACAAAGACCGCGCACGTCAGGTCGGCATCTGCCGTGCACACAGGAACCAGGTCGAGGAGATCTAGTGATTCAGCAGGAATCGCGGGTAAAGGTCGCCGACAACACGGGCGCCAAGGAGATCTTGTGCATCCGCGTACTCGGCGGCTCGGGGCGGCGCTATGCCGGCATCGGTGATGTCATTGTGGCGACGGTCAAGGACGCAATCCCCGGCGGTAACGTCAAGCGTGGCGACGTGGTGAAGGCCGTCATCGTGCGCACGGTCAAGGAGCGCCGCCGCGCCGACGGCAGCTACATCAAGTTCGACGAGAACGCCGCTGTCATCATCAAGCCCGACAACGACCCGCGTGGCACGCGCATCTTCGGGCCGGTCGGTCGCGAACTGCGCGAGAAGCGCTTCATGAAGATCGTCTCGCTCGCCCCGGAGGTGTTGTAGATGAAGGTCCGTAAGGGCGACACAGTGCTCGTGGTTTCGGGCAAGGACAAGGGCGCCAAAGGCAAGGTGCTGGTGTCCTACCCGGAGCGCAACAAAATACTCGTCGAGGGCGTCAACCGGATCAAGAAGCACACCCCCGAATCACGCACGGAGCGCGGTGCGTCCTCCGGCGGCATCGTGACCCAAGAGGCGCCGATTGCGGTGAGCAACGTGATGGTGATCGATTCCGACGGAACGCCAAGCCGCGTCGGCTACCGCAAGGACGACGAGACCGGCAAGAACGTTCGGATCGCCAAGAGCAATGGCAAGGATCTGTGAAATGACCACCGTCGAAAACACTGAGAAGACCCTGCCGCGCCTGAAGCAGCGCTACCGCGAAGAGATCCGCGAGTCGCTGCAGAAGCAATTCGGCTTCGCCAACGTCATGCAGATCCCCGGCGTGGTCAAGGTTGTCGTCAACATGGGTGTGGGTGACGCCGCCCGCGACGCAAAGCTGATCAACGGCGCGGTCAACGACCTGGCGCTGATCACCGGCCAGAAGCCCGAGATCCGCAAGGCCCGCAAGTCGATCGCGGCGTTCAAGCTGCGCGAGGGCATGCCGATCGGCGCCCGGGTGACTCTGCGCGGCGACCGGATGTGGGAGTTCCTGGACCGGTTGACCTCGATCGCTCTACCGCGTATTCGTGACTTTCGTGGCCTGAGCCCCAAGCAGTTCGACGGCACCGGCAACTACACCTTCGGGCTGACCGAGCAGTCGATGTTCCACGAGATCAATATCGACGACATCGATCGGCCGCGCGGGATGGACATCACCGTCGTCACCTCGGCGACAAACGACGACGAAGGACGGGCGCTATTGCGAGCGCTGGGCTTCCCGTTCAAGGAGAACTGAGCAGATGGCAAAGAAGGCTCTGGTCAACAAGGCCAACAAGAAGCCCAAGTTCAAGGTGCGGGGCTACACGCGTTGCAACAGGTGCGGTCGCCCGCATTCGGTGTACCGCAAGTTCGGCCTCTGCCGAATCTGTCTTCGCGAGATGGCGCATGCCGGCGAATTGCCCGGCGTGCAGAAGTCCAGCTGGTGACCGATGGGCGCTTGCGCGAACAGCGACTAGCGCCGTCGGTCACAACCAAAGTCACACTCAAATAACAGGTTGCGGTAGGCCTCAGCACCTCAGTGAA
>CAXMSM010000263.1:0-5458 GCA_964195655.1 uncultured Gammaproteobacteria bacterium
ATTCCTTCTCGAGCGCGGCGCTGGTACTCCCGTTCATGTTCCAGAAGTAGGCCTTGCCGGCAAGGTTGTAGACCGACAATTCATCGGGCAGCTTGGCCAGGGCCTCTGGCATCACCTGACCGAAGCCCACTCCGTCGAGCATCACCACACCGGCCAGCCGCTCGATTGTGCCGCTATCCGCCATGTATCCCGCAGCACCCGCGGCCAATCCGCCGCCCGCGGAGTGCCCGGTAAGCACGACCTTTTCCACACCATCCAGCAGCGACGGGCCGTAGCCGGCCGCACCCGCGCTGGCTGCCAGGGCGGTGTTGCCGTCGACTAACAGGTCCGCCACCGCCTTGTGCATCGGCGAACCGCCGACCCAGCATCCGTCACACGCCAGGAAGTTCGACGTCAGCGATGTCGCGACGACGATGCTGTGGGTGGCCTCGGCCAACCGCGCGGCCGTGTAGCTGTAGAACGGCGCCGCGGCCAGGAAGCCGTGCTGCAGGTAGATCAGCTGCGTCGGCGTCGGCCCCTCCGGGACGTACCAATCTGCGGGCACCTCGTAGCCATCGCCACAGTCGATTTCCAGCTTCGAGCTGTGAACCGTGACGGTGCTCCCCCACGGCAGCAACGGCGGGCCGCTGACCGCTCTGATCGCGAACGAATACAGGTTGAAGACGATGGCGCCGACGATGCTGAGCAATGTCTGCCTGGGGGCTGTTACTTCGGCCGAGGGAGCCTCTGCCGCGGATAACATCGGCAGAGGTGCGACCACCGACGAGGATTCAGATACCGTGTCTGGCTCTGCGTCCACCCGCGCTGATACCGCGAGGGCCGTCACCGAACCGCGGTCGGCAACTTCCGCACCTACCCGCTGTTCTGCCGCTCGCCCGGACTCCGCAGCCAACTCAGCTTCATCCGGGCCGTCAGCCTCCGGCAACGTCGTAATGTCCGGTGATCCCGCGTCCGGTGATTCGTGGTCCATCGATTCGGGATCCATCGATTCGTGGTCAATCGATTCGGTGACCGGGTCCACAGACTGCGACGGCTTGCCGGGCTCGTGTTCGCTGCCCGCAATCAGGTCCGGCTGACCGTCTACTTCAGGGTCAGAACTATCGACCCCCGCCTGGATACCATCCCCGGTGTCTGTTTCCTCGGGCCCGACCGCTTGGCCGACCTCAGAGCCGACCTCAGAGTCGAGCTCGATGTCCAGGGCGGTGTCGGCTTCTGCGCCGACCAACTCGGTCTCAGCGTCAAGTTCAGTCTCAGCCTCGACGTAGGCGTCAAGTTCAGCGGATTCGTCACCGGGGCCGGAATGGTCGGCGGACGAGTCACCGTCATCGACAGCTCCATCAACGTCACGAGTGACGGTATCGAAGCCGTCAGCGCGGCTCTGCTCGGTGTCGGGCTGCAAGGAGTCGGGCTGCAAGGAGTCGGGCGTCGATGTCTGGCCGCCGGCCGCCGGCTCGGTAGAGGCAATCGCCACGCCCACCCCAGCCAGCGTCGCCGTCGATACGCCGACCGTGATCACACCGGCACCGACCAACATCGATATTCGATCGAACATCGACGCCCCCTATCCGAACACAGCAAACAGTGTGGCGTCCGATCTGCCTACATGGCGAATTGCCGGATTCGCCGCATTTGCCCTCACGACGAGCGCAGCGGATAGCGGACCGCGAACTGTTACCGCGTGGGTAGCTCAGCGCTCGTCGGCGACCGGGATGCGACCTGTGGGGGTTTCGTCGGCGTGGTGGTGGCCCGCGGGCTCGTCGGCGAACTCATGTGTGGGGATCGCGCGGGTGCCGTTAAGGTCATCGAGGATCACCTTCTGCGCATTTGGCGGCAGGGTGTGCAAAATCTCGCGGACCCGCGCCTGACGGCGGGCGACGCCCATGCGCTCAGGCATGCCCGGCGTGACGACGATCTGAGGGGGCACACCCTCGATTTCCTCCAGGCCGCCGTCGCTGTGGCCGGCTTCTAGCGCCGCAGCCTCGGCCGCCGCGGTGGCCTCGTCCTTCTCCTCGGACATGCCGATCGGACCAATGCGCCGTCCGTTGAGGAACTGTTTGATTGCCGGCTCCTCGCTGGTGAGCAGCACCTCGCGCGGACCGAACATGAGCAGTTGCTTGCGGTAGAGCATGCCGATGTTGTCCGGCACGGTACGCACGATGTTGATGTTGTGCGTCACGATGAGGATGGTGGCGTCGATCTGTGCGTTGATGTCGATCAGCAGCTGGCTGAGGTAGGCGGTACGCACCGGGTCCAAGCCGGAGTCCGGCTCGTCGACGAGGATGATCTTCGGGTCGAGTACCAGCGCGCGGGCCAGGCCGGCACGCTTTTTCATACCGCCGGAGATCTCACCGGGGGCCTTATTCTCCGAGCCCAACAAGCCCACCAACTCGAGCTTCTCCATGACAATGGCGCGGATCTCGCTTTCCGATTTCTTGGTGTGCTCGCGCAGCGGGAAAGCGGTGTTATCGAAGATGTTCATGGAGCCGAACAGGGCGCCGTCCTGGAACATGACGCCGAACAGCGTGCGGATCTCGTAGAGCTCCTTGGACGAGCACTGAAGGATGTCGGTGCCGTCGATGATGATCTTGCCGCGCTCCGGGCGCAGGAGACCGATCAGCGACTTCAGGAACACCGACTTGCCGGTGCCGGAAGGGCCCAGGATGACGCTGACCTCGCCGTCCGGGATGGTCATGGTCACATCTTGCCAGATCGTCTGGGATCCGAACGACTTGGTCAGGTTCTCAACATTGATAGCGATACCCACTGGAATCCTTCCGGTAACACGATTTGTCGCATGCATCGAACCTGTGGTTTGAGTCACCCTAGCTTATGCCGATCGGTCACAACACTTAACTGCTATCAACATTCCTTGCCGGCAGCGAACTGGTTGGATCTCGAGAAACACCGCTGGGCCGGCCCGTGATCGGGCCGGCCCAGCGGAGGATCGTGCGAGCTACTTGACGCTGACCGACGCGCCGGCAGCCTCGAGCTTGCCCTTGGCCTCCTCGGCAGCTTCCTTGGTGACCTTTTCGAGCACCGGCTTGGGGGCGCCGTCGACGAGATCCTTGGCCTCCTTGAGACCCAGACCGGACACGATCTCGCGGACTACCTTGATCACGCCGATCTTCTTCTCGCCGGCACCCTCGAGGATGACGTCGAATTCGGACTGCTCCTCAGCGACCTCGGCGGGCGCGCCGGCAGCACCGGCAGCGGCCACGGCGACCGGAGCCGCGGCGGTGACGTCGAAGGTCTCCTCGAACTTCTTGACGAATTCCGACAGCTCCAGCAGCGTCAATTCCTTGAACGCGTCGAGCAGGTCGTCAGTGGAGATCTTGGCCATGATGTGGTCCTTCCTGGTTTTACTACTTGGCTAGTGGGTGGTGCGAATTGCTGTGTAGCTAAGGGGCCCTCTACTGGGCTTCCTCAGCGGCCTTCTTTTCCTGCAGCGCGGCTGCCAACCGGGCGACCTGCGACGCCGGAGCGTTGAACAGGGCGGCGGCCTTGGACAGGTTCGCCTTCATCGCGCCAGCCAGCTTGGCCAGCAGTACCTCGCGGGACTCCAGGTCGGCAATACGCTCGACCTCGGCGACGGTCAGGGCGTGGCCGTCCATGTAGCCGCCCTTGATGACCAGCGCCTTGTTGTCCTTGGCGAAGGTCTTGATTGCCTTGGCGGCGTCGACTGCCTCACCCTTGACGAACGCGATCGCGGTGGGGCCGGCGAACAGTTCGTCGAGACCCTCGATGCCCGCCTCCGCTGCCGCACGCTTCACCAAGGTGTTCTTGGCGACCGTGTAGGTGGCGGATTCGCCGAGCGACCGGCGAAGCGCGGCGAGGTTGGCGACGGTCAGCCCGCGGTACTCGGTGATGAGCGTCGCCGTAGCCCCCTTGAACTGCTCGGCGATGTCGGCGACCGCGGTGGCCTTTTCAGCCTTGGCCATGCATGCCTCCTCGTAGATGTTTACGACCGTCGGGGCCAGGAATCAGCAGGGCCTAGAAATGACGAACGCCCCGACACAGACAGGTCGGGGCGTGGATGCAAGCCTCGTCCTCCTGCGTGGGCCGCCCGGCAATCCGGACCTTCAACCGATTTCTCGGTGACCAACGGTCTTCGGTGGAACCGAGCCAGACTAGCGCGCTGCGGCCAGATCAGCCAAAATGCACGCTGCCGCGCACCAGTGCCGCCGCACCGACCAGACCGGCGTCTCCGCCGAGTTCGGCCGGCACCACCTGTAGATCCCGGATGAAGTCCAAACCCGCAAAAGTGCTCAGCGCCTCACGCAACGGGTCGAACAACACCGCGCCAGCCTTGGCGACACCTCCACCGACGACGACGAGGTCCAGATCGCACACCGCGGCGACCGACGCGATCGTCGCTGCCAGGGCGTCCGCACCGCGCCCGAACGCCCGCAGACCGACGGGGTCACCACGGCTGGCGGCCTCAGCGAGGGCCTTCGCGCCTGCATCCTCGGGCGCCTGCCACCCGTGGGCGCGGGCCCACTGCACCAGATTCGGACCTGAGGCAACCGTTTCGACGCAGCCATGTCCTCCGCACGTGCACGGCGCACCGTCGGGTTCGACGACGACGTGCCCGACATGGCCACCGTTACCGGTGCGCCCTTGGTAGGGCGTGCCGTCGAGCACTAACCCGCCGCCGATCCCAGTCGACACCACGATCCCCAGCATGAATTGCGCGCCGCGCCCGGCCCCGCACCACCATTCACCCAGCGCCATACACAGCCCGTCACCGCCGAGACGCACCGGTACGCCGGTCACCTCCGCGACGCGCGCCACGACGGGGAAGCGACGCCACGCGGTGATGTTGATCGGGCTGACCGTTCCACTCGGGATGTCGACCGGTCCCGCCGACGCGACGCCCACCGCCACCACCGTCCCGTCGGCCTCCGTCAGCATCTCGGAGAGCAGAGATTCGACGGCCACCCACACCGCCTCGGCGTCGCCCTCCGGCGTTGGCCGCTGCCGACGGTGAATCAGGGTCCCATCACGGTCGACCAGTCCGGCGGCGATCTTGGTGCCGCCTACGTCGAGCGCCAGGGTCCGATCGCCCATCACACACTTCGCTTCTTAGTGCAGGCGCTCATCAGTGCCTGTGAGTGTTGTCGGGCTGACTGGGGTCTCCGGGGTGTTCATATCCCGGTGCGAGCACCACGACTTCGGCGCATCGCGCATCCAGCCAGCGTCGGTACTCGCGACGCCGGGCGGCTGCCAGCAGATGCGCGGCGATGATCGGCCGCGCCTTATCGAGAGGGATGTGGGTGGGCGCCTGTTGCCATCCTCCGTAGTCGGGATTGGGCACCTTCGGACCCCCAGCGAAGCGGAACGGGTTGCGGCAGTGGTAGTCCCGCACCTGTTCTGCGCTGATCCGCACCGCTGCGGTGACAACCCCGAACACCGCGCGGCCAACAGGTCCCGACAGCGTGGACGCCGCGACGCTACCGAT
>CAXMSM010000264.1:0-3200 GCA_964195655.1 uncultured Gammaproteobacteria bacterium
CACCTCACCACGCACTTCCAGCACCGACGGCAACGGGAAGTCTTTTGTCCCGGTCAGCTTCTCGGGTATTCCCTCGATGGTGCGTGCATTGAGCGTGACATCTTCGCCGGTCCGCCCGTCGCCGCGGGTCGCCCCGCGGACCAGCTGTCCGTCGCGGTAGACGAGGGCCAGCGCGACGCCGTCGATCTTCAACTCGCACAGGTAGTGGGCGTCGGGGCCGATCTCGCGATTAATCCGGGCGACCCAGGCCGCGAGTTCATCGGGTGTGAACACGTTGTCCAGGCTCAGCATCCGCTCAAGGTGCTCAGCCGAGGTGAAATCAGTGGCGAATCCCGCGCCGCCGACCAACTGCGTGGGCGAATCGGGTGTGCGCAGCTCGGGATTTGCGTCTTCGAGCGCCTGCAGTTCGCGCAGCAGGATGTCGAACTCGGCATCGGAGATCACCGGTGCGTCGCGGATGTAGTAACGGAACTGATGCCCTCGCACTTCGTCGGCGAGCTCTTGCCAGCGGCGCCGTAGGTCGGCGTCGGGATCCGGGATCGCCTTGGGACTCACCCTGGCAGGCTACCGGCGTCCGTCGCCGGCGGATCGGGCGCGGGAATCGACCGTGACGGTCGCCCACCGCGCCCAAGATGTTCGTCATATACGGCGGAAGCGTCAAAGGCGACCCGAACAGCGAGTATGTGCAGTACCCGCACTCGATCCTGATCAAGGTCGACGACAACGATCGCAAAGCGCTCGAACAGGACACCCGGTTCTTCTACCCGGCCTATATCGGGCCGTCCGGCTGGTTGGGCCTGGACTTCACCGCCGAGAAAGTGGATTGGGTCGAGGTGGCCGAGCTGGTGGACTCGTCGTTTCGGTTGGTCGCGCCGAAAAAATCGATCAAGCTGCTCGACGAGCGCTGACCTGTTCCGACGCCGAACCCATCCCGTGCGCACGCCAGGCATGGTTCGATCGGTTCATGAGCTTCGCGAGCCCCTTCCCCGAAGTCGACATCCCCAGCGCCAGCATCTACGACTACCTGTTCGCCCGATTAGACGACGCCGACGCCGACCGCGTTGCCCTGATCGAGGCGAGGTCCGGCAGGGCGACCACCTATCGAGAAATGGTCGCCCGAATAAACACATTTGCCGGCGCCTTGGCCGGCCGCGGCATCGGTGTCGGCGATGTGATCGGACTGCTCGCCCCAAACAGTTCAGGGTTCGCGGTCGCCTTCCACGGCATCCTGCGGGCAGGCGCGATAGCCACGACGATCAATGCCCTGTTCACCGGCAAGGATATCGCCAAGCAGCTCACCGACTCGGGCGCCAAGATGCTCGTCACCACCACCTCGCTGCTCCCCCAGGCCAGGGAAGGTGCAGCGGCGGCAGGCATCTCGAATGAGAACCTGGTGGTGCTCGACGGGGCAGGCCGCGCAACCGACGGACATCCCAATGCCGCCGATCTGCTCGCCGCCCGAACACCTGCCCCCCAAGTGAATTTTGCACCGTCAGCACAGATCGCGGCCTTGCCGTACAGCTCGGGAACCACCGGCAATCCCAAGGGCGTGATGCTCACCCACCGCAACCTGGTCGCCAACGTCGCCCAGATTCGCCCGTTGCACGGGATGGTCTCCGACGACGTGGTCTTGGCCGTCCTACCGTTCTTTCATATCTACGGCATGACGGTGCTTCTCAACGCGGCCCTGCACGCGCGGGCCCGGCTGGTCGTCATGCAGAGCTTCGACCTCGCCGCGTTCCTGGGCAACATCGCTCGACACAAGTGCACCATCGCATTCATCGCCCCACCGATAGCGGTGGCGCTGGCCAAGCATCCGCTCGTGAACTCGCATGACCTCAGCTCACTCAACGTCGTAATGTCAGGTGCCGCGCCACTGGATGCCGAGCTCGGCCAGGCCGTCGCCGGGCGGCTCGGCTGCAAAGTCGTGCAAGGCTACGGGATGAGCGAGCTGAGCCCCGTCAGCCACATCACGCCGTTCGACGGCGGCCGGCTCAACATGCGCGTCGATGCGCCACCGAGCTCAGTCGGCTGGACGATCTCCAACGCCGCATCCAAGATCGTCGATCCTGAGTCTGGCGACGAAATCGATCCGCCCGAGCAGGGCCTGAGCAAGACCGGCGAGCTGTGGTTCAAGGGCCCCAACGTGATGGCCGGCTACCTCAACAACGAGGAGGCCACCCGGGGCACCATCGACGAGGACGGCTGGCTGCATACCGGCGATCTCGCCCAGGTCGACGCGGCGGGCTGTGTCTACATCGTCGACCGACTCAAGGAGCTGATCAAGTACAAGGGCTACCAGGTGCCACCCGCGGAGTTGGAGGCGGTGCTGCTGACGCATCCGCAGATCGCCGATGCCGCGGTGATCGGTGTGCAGGATGAGGACGGCGAAGAGGTGCCGAAGGCATTCGTGGTCAAGCTGGTCTCACAAGACGCTGCCGACCTGACCGAAGCGGAGGTAATGGAGTTTGTCGCCGGCCAGGTCGCTCCCTATAAGAAGGTTCGCCAGGTCGAGTTCATCGAGGCGGTCCCGAAGTCGGCGTCAGGCAAGATCCTGCGCAAGGATCTGCGAACCCATCGGTAGCCGGGCCTCACAGGACGGAGAGCTGGTCTCGTCCCCGGGCTTTGGCCTGATAGAGGGCTTTGTCTGCGCGGATCACGGCATTTTCCAGTGATTCTGCGGGCGAGTGCGCGGTGTAGCCGATCGAGCAGGTTTGCCCGGAGGGCACGCATCGGCGAATCCGGTGCAGGACCCGCTCGGCGTGCCGGGGTGTGGTGTCGGGCATCGCGATGATGAACTCCTCTCCTCCCCAGCGGGCGAAGACGTCATCGCGTCGGAGCGAGGCGCCGGCGACGGCAGTGAATTGTTGCAGCAGGATATCGCCGGCAGTGTGCCCGTGGGTGTCGTTGTAGGCCTTGAAGTTATCGAGGTCCACGACAGCAATCGTCGTCGAGGTTCCGTTGTAGCGGCTACCAGCTCCCAGAGATTCGACCCGAGCATCCCAGGCACTCCGATTGAGCAATCCGGTCAGGGAATCGGTGGAGGCGGACGCCTTCAGAGCCGCATGCTCAGCGGCAGCGACGGTGACATCACGCAGTTCGAACTGGACGGTAAGAACGCCTGAGTGGTTCACCGCCGTCGCGTTAAATTCCACCATGATCTCGCGGTCGTCCAATCGGCGCACCATACACTGCCGCGC
>CAXMSM010000265.1:0-6376 GCA_964195655.1 uncultured Gammaproteobacteria bacterium
GCGTGACCAGCTCGCGACGGCGTTCCTCGGTCAGCTGAGGGATCGCGATACGGATAACGTTACCGTCGTTGGTCGGGTTGACCCCCAGGTCGGATCTGCGGATCGCGTCCTCGATGCTGCGGAGCTGGTTGGCCTCGTAGGGCTTGATGACAACCAGGCGGGCTTCGGCAACGTTGATGCTGGACAGCTGAGTGATCGGGGTGGCAGAGCCGTAGTAGTCGATGTTGATGCGATTGAACATGCCGGGGTTGGCGCGGCCAGTGCGAATCGACGCCAGGTCATCGCGTGCCACCGACACGGCCTTCTCCATCTTCTCCTCGGCATCGAAGAGGGTTTCCTCGATCACTTTGTGCTCTCCCGTCCCTGTCGCTCGTCCTGAGCGCACGTCGTCACCGGCGCTCACCGGGACGACACCTGTCACGTGGTGACCAGTGTTCCGATCTTCTCACCCGCGACTGCACGCGCGATATTGCCATCAGTGAGCAGATTGAACACCAAGATCGGCATACCGTTGTCCATGCACAAGCTGAACGCCGTCGCGTCGGCGACCTTGAGGCCGCGGTCGATGACCTCGCGGTGACTGATCGCATTGAGTAACTCAGCATCGGCGTGCACACGTGGGTCGGCGGTGAACACGCCGTCGACTGCCTTGGCCATCAGGACCACCTCAGCACCGATCTCCAGCGCGCGCTGCGCGGCCGTGGTGTCTGTGGAGAAGTACGGCAGTCCCATGCCCGCTCCGAAGATGACCACCCGCCCCTTCTCCAAGTGCCTTCGGGCCCGCAGTGGAACATAGGGTTCGGCCACCTGACCCATCGTGATGGCGGTCTGAACCCGCGTCTGGATACCTTCTTTTTCCAGGAAGTCTTGCAGCGCAAGGCTGTTCATCACGGTGCCGAGCATGCCCATGTAGTCCGAGCGGGTGCGCTCCATACCCCGCTGCTGCAGCTGCGCGCCGCGGAAGAAGTTACCGCCGCCGATGACGACTGCTACCTGGGCGCCGCTACGCACGACCTCGCCGATCTGGCGCGCTACCAGTGCGACCACGTCGGGGTCGAGGCCGACTTGTCCGCCGCCGAACATTTCGCCGCCCAGCTTGAGTAGCACTCTGGAATAGCCAGGCTTGATCTGGGCCGACGAGCCTGCACCGTTGGGACTGGTGGATTCCGCCATCCGACTCCTTTGCGGTCCTCGCATGCGATCGCCGCCCACGGTGTGCCTCAGGACATCTGCGCGGCTCACCTAATCCTGCCTCATCGCGACCAACGAACCACTTCGGGGTGCGATTGCACGGATCCCGAAGGCGGCTGCAGCGCAATGGCCTGGCTTATAGAAGGTTCGTCATCCCAAGATTCAGCCCTGGATTTGCTGCCAGGGTCGGGATTCCTCGAGCTCGTAGGCCAACTCAAGTAGCTGTGCATCCTTTCCGACGGCGGCGGAGAACATCATCCCGACTGGTAGCCCTGACGCGGATTCGGCCAGCGGCAACGAGATCGACGGCTCACCAGTGGCATTCTGCAACGGAGTGAACGCCACCCACTCAATGAGCCGGTCCATGATCTGCCTATAGTCGGCCGTCGGATCGAGATGGCCGATGCGCGGAGTCACGTCGGCCAGCGTCGGAGTCAGCAGCACATCGTAGGTAGACGTCGTTCGCGCGGTGATCCGTCCCACGCGCGCCAGCCGGGCGATCGCCAACGGTAGCCGGTGCACGTTGCGCGCAGCGTGGCGCTCGAGCCCCAGCGTCAGATTGTCGAGCTTGTCGCGATCGAAACTCTCGCCGAAGGTGTGGCGGCCGCTCCGCACGAGAGCGAACGCCAGAAACGACCAGTACAGCAGGAAATCGTCCATGAAACGGTGCGGCACCGGATTGTCGATGACGGTCACCCGATGGCCGAGTTCCTCGAGCAGTGCAGCGGTCTTCAACGTCAACTCGCGCACTTCGGGGCTGGCCTCGCGGGCGACCGAGTGTGTACACACCGCAATGCGCAGGCGCTGCTTGCCGGGTCCGGTGACATCGCCGACAGGCGGCAGCTTCGGATTGGCGGCCACCCGTTCCATCTCGCGGTAGAACGCAGCAGTGTCGCGAACCGAGCGGGTGACCACTCCGTTGTGGACGATGCGTAGCGGCATCAGCCGCATATCCTTATCGAGTGGGAGCCTTCCCCGCGATGGTTTGAGACCGACCAAACCGTTGCAGGCGGCCGGAATTCGGATCGAGCCGCCGCCGTCGTTGGCGTGCGCGATAGGCACCACGCCTGCGGCCACGAACGCGCCCGAACCCGATGAAGACGCACCGGCGGTGTGTTCGGTATTCCACGGATTTCGTACCGGCCCCAGTCGCGGATGCTCCGCTGAGGCACTGAAGCCGAACTCCGAGAGGCGGGTCTTGCCCAGCGGCACCAGCCCCGTGCCCAGGTATGCGCGTGCGAAGCCGCCGTCGCGATCAGCAGGTCGCGGTTCCCAGGCGTCTGTCCCGCTCATCGTTGGCATTCCCGCGACGGCGACGTTGTCCTTGATGAACGTCGGCACACCGTCGAAGAAACCGCCATACGCTCTTCCCTGCTCAGTGCGGGCCCTGGCCCGGTCGAACGATTCGTAAGCCAGACCGTTGAGCGCGGGGTTGACCGCCTCTGCACGGGCGATCGCGGCGTCGACGACCTCGCGCGCCGACACCGTCCCATCCCTCAGCGCATTCACCAAAGCGACGGCATCGAGGTCACCCAGGGCGTCCCCGGAAAATTCTTCGCCGAAGGCGTGAATACGGTTCATAGCCCGACGGTACCAAAGCGTACCGTGGGGATTTTCGCGGAAGTCCGAGCCAGACGCAAAGGCCCCGACACGCCAAGTCGTTTTTAAGGCGTGCGGGGACCTTTACCTCTGCTGGCCGGGCTAGGTTTGACCGACTTCGAAGCGGACGAACCGCGTCACGGTCACGCCGGCTTCGTCGAGCAGCGCCTTGACTGATTTCTTGTTTTCGGACACCGACGGCTGATCCAGCAGCACAACGTCCTTGTAGAAGCCGGTCACGCGACCCTCGACGATCTTGGACAGCGCTTGCTCCGGCTTGCCCTCGTTGCGGGCAGTCTCCTCGGCGATGCGCCGCTCGTTTGCGACGATGTCTTCGGGCACATCCTCACGTGTGAGGTATTTGGCCTTCAACGCGGCGATCTGCAGTGCGACCGTGTGTGCAGCCGCCTTGGCCTCGTCCGCGTCGGCACCGGTGTACTCGACAAGGACACCCACTGCGGGCGGCAGATCGGCTGCCCGTTTGTGCAGGTAGGTCTCGGCGTTGCCGTCGAAGTAGGTAGCCCGACGCAGCTCCAACTTCTCGCCGATCTTCGCCGACAGGTCGGCGATGGTCTGCTCGACGGTGATGTCTCCGACCTTGGCGGCTTTGAGCGCGTCGACATCAGTCGCCTTGGCGGCGGCCGCGGCAGCGACGATCTGCCCGGCGACAGCCTGGAACTCTGCGTTCTTGGCGACGAAGTCGGTCTCGCAGTTGAGCTCGACGAGCGCTCCGTCCTTCGCGGCCACCAGACCTTCGGCGGTAGCGCGCTCGGCGCGCTTGCCGACGTCCTTGGCGCCCTTGATGCGCAGCAGTTCGACGGCCTTGTCGAAGTCGCCGCCGGAATCGACCAACGCATTCTTCGAGTCCAGCATTCCGGCCCCGGTTAGCTCCCGGAGACGCTTGACGTCGGCAGCGGTGTAGTCAGCCATAGAAGCCTTTCCTTAGAAGACGATGCGAATCAGGAAGTCGGCCCCGGGGCAGCTTCCACCGGGGCAGCTTCAGCCGGGGCGGCTTCGGGTGCGGCGGCTTCGGGTGCGGCGGTAGCCGGTGGGGCGGTAGCGGCGGCGGCCTCGCTGGCACCGGCCGTGGTGGCGCCGGCCAGCAGCTCCTGCTCCCACTCGGCTAGCGGCTCGGCGGCCTCGGCCGCCGGCTTGTCGGCACCGCCACCCGAGCGGGCCTGCAGGCCCTCGGCGACCGCGGAGGCCACCACCTTGGTCAGCAGCGCGGCCGAGCGGATGGCGTCGTCGTTGCCCGGGATCGGGTAGTCCACAAGATCGGGATCGCAGTTGGTGTCCAGGATCGCGATGATTGGGATGTTCAGCTTGCGTGCCTCGGCAACCGCGAGGTGCTCCTTGTTCGTGTCGACGATCCAGATCGCAGACGGCACCTTCTGCATGTCCCTGATACCACCCAGGGACCGCTCAAGCTTCTTCATCTCGCGAGTCAGCATCAGGATTTCCTTCTTGGTGCGACCCTCGAAACCACCGGTCTGCTCCATGGCCTCAAGCTCCTTGAGGCGCTGCAGGCGCTTGTGCACGGTGGAGAAGTTGGTGAGCATGCCACCGAGCCAGCGCTGATTCACGTACGGCATGCCGACGCGGGTGGCTTCCTCGGCGATGGACTCCTGCGCCTGCTTCTTGGTGCCGACGAACATCACGGACCCGCCGTGCGCGACCGTCTCTTTGACGAACTCGTACGCCTTGTCGATGTAGGTCAGCGTCTGCTGCAGATCGATGATGTAGATGCCGTTGCGGTCGGTGAAAATGAACCGCTTCATCTTGGGGTTCCAACGACGGGTCTGATGCCCGAAGTGGGTGCCGCTGTCCAGCAGCTGCTTCATGGTTACGACAGCCATAGTGATGTAACTCGGCCTTCTCTTTGTTCGGTTGTTGCGCAGCGTCGGGTGACGCCGAGCCCTGGTGCCTGCCGGTTGCCGGACTCGTTCCGAGAAAAATTCGGGACGGGACCGCCGACATCCGGATATGACCGCCAGTGGGTGGCCATGTGCAGACACGCGAAGTCAGCTCGCAGTTGCGAGCTGCGGTAAGCAGTTTACACGCTGAGCGCGCGGGCCTATACCACCGAAGATCGCCACGACCAGCCATCCACAGACCGGCCGATTCGATCTGGCGGGTGAGCCCGCCGATCCGTTGAACTGGCGTTATGCGAATACTCGCGGCAATCGCAACCGCCTCGGTGCTGTGCGCGGTCCCGGCGTCGGCGACGGACGGTCGCCTTGATTGGCCGGTGCGACCTCGCCCGGCAATCGTGCGTGAATTCGACGCCCCGACACCCAACTGGCAACGCGGCCACCGTGGCGTGGACCTGGCCGCGACCGCCGGGCAACTGGTCTATGCGGCGGGTTCGGGCACTGTGGTGTTCGCCGGTGAGCTGGCAGGCCGCTCGCTGGTGTCGATCGCCCATCCCGGCGGGCTGCGCACCAGCTATGAGCCCATTCGCCCCACGGTGCGGCCCGGCCAGGTCGTGGCTTCGCAGTCCGTAATCGGCAAGTTGACGCCCGACCACCCCGGCTGCGCGGCGCCGGCTTGCCTTCATTGGGGCGCCATGTGGGGGCCGGCGGCGCGAGCCGACTACGTCGACCCGCTGGGACTGCTGGCAAGCACCCCGATCCGCCTCAAGCCTGTCCGTTGAACAACGTCGGCCCAGATCATGCCCGCGGGTGGGCCTGATCATGCACGGCACGCAGCCGCTCGACGCTGACATGCGTATAGAGCTGTGTGGTCGCGAGGCTCGAATGACCGAGCAGTTCCTGCACCACCCGCAGATCGGCACCCCCCTCGAGCAGATGCGTTGCGGCACTGTGGCGTAACCCGTGCGGTCCGAGGTCCGGCGCGCCCTTGACCGCGGCCATCGTCTGGTGCACGACTGTGCGCGCCTGACGCGGGTCCAACCGTCCGCCGCGGGCACCGACCAGCAGGGCAGCGCCTGAGACGGCGGTGGCCAGCTCCGGCCGCCCGTCGGACAGCCACGCTGCCAGCGCGAGGCGGGCAGGCTCGCCGTAAGGCACCGTCCGCTGTTTGTTGCCCTTACCCAGCACTCGCAGCAGCCGGCGCGAGGTGTCGACGTCGTCGACGTCCAGGCCACAGAGTTCGCTGACGCGGATGCCGGTCGCATAGAGCATCTCGACGATGAGTCGATCCCGCAATGCTAACGGATCACCTTGTTGGGCACCAGATTCCGCCGCATTCATGGCATCGATCGCTTGGTCTTGACGCAGGACTGCCGGAAGCGTCCGGCGCGCCTTGGGCACCTGCAGGCGTGACGCCGGGTTCTCGGTCAGTAGATCGCGCCGCACTGCCCACGCGGTAAACGTCTTGACCGCAGAGGTGCGCCGGGCCAGTGTCGAGCGGGCGACTCCGGCCCGAGCCTGCGAGGACAGCCATGAGCGCAGCAACGGCAGGCTAAGGCCTCCCAGTCCGGGCTCCGAGCTGCGTTCAGCGAGAAAATCCAACAGCGAGCGCAGGTCGCCGAGGTAGGCACGACGGGTGTGCTCCGAGCGCCCCCGTTCCAGCGCCAGGTACTCGTCGAACTCCTCGAGAATGGCCTCCACTTCCCTACCGTGGC
>CAXMSM010000266.1:0-3140 GCA_964195655.1 uncultured Gammaproteobacteria bacterium
GCGTTTCCACGCGCATCCTCCGGTTGTGAAGTTACCAGTCGGTAACTTGGGGTAAGTTACCGATGAGTAACTTCAGCTGGGTGCCTGCTCATAGTTGCATCTCGCAATAAAATTGCGCTACGAAGGCTGGCCTAACTAGCAAATTGGTCAGCTCGACGGGGTAAGCATCGCGCGCAGCATCGACAGTGCAGCGCAAGACCCGTCATTACCAGTTCACGCGCCGTCGTCTGGGACGATGGCCGTGGTCGTGACCGGCTCGACCGTGGTGGTGGGCGGCGCAGCTGTGGTCGTCGGTGGTGCCTGTGTCGTTGTCGGCTGCGTTGTGGTCGGTCGTGTCGTCGTCGGTTGTGTCGTGGTGGTCTGGGTCGTCGTTGTGGGCGTCGTGGTCGTGGTCGTGCTGGGCGTCGTCGTGGTGGACTCCGGCGGGGGAGGCGGTGGCTGGCTCACGGTGGTGGTTGCCACCCCGTCTGGTCCGACTGTGACGGTGGTGACCGGCGGGGGCAACTCTGTCGGTGACGTTTCGCCGGGAGCGGGTGTGGTGGTCTCAGTGACCGTCGTCGAGTCACCGACCGAACTGGTCAACGTCACGGCGAGCCCGCCAATCGCGAGGAGCGCCGCGGCGGCGGCCACCCCGAACAGCACGGGCGGGCGTTTGTACCAGGGCAACAGACCGGGCTCGCGGTCCGGTTTGTCTACGCCGAATTCGTATTGGTACCCGCCGGCCTCGGGGGTGAAGTCCACCGGTGGCGGGGCGGGGGTCACGCCCTGACCCGGGTAGGAAGACGATGAGGTGTAGTCGTCGCCGGTATAGGGCAGCGGATCCTCAGTTGATTCGTCGTCCTGCGACCAGGCAAGGGCGCGGAAGGTCGCCGACGGGGCGCCGTCGACGGCGGATTCGCCGACGGCAAGCCCTGCCACGCCCGCCGCCCATGCCGCGGAGCCCACGGCGGTGGGGGCCTCGGCCGCGGGAGCCAGGCCGGTCGGTGTGTCGGCACCGAGGCTCAGGTTGGCGACGAGCGCCGCGCCGGCGGCCACGTTGAGCTGGGGCTGCGGAGTGGTGACCACGGGTGCACGCAGCCGTTCAGACAGTCGCTGCGTCACCAGTGGGATGGCAGCGCCGCCTCCGACGGTCGCCACCGCGGAAACGTTGGCTACCGGGACCCTGTTGCGCTGCAGGGTGTCTTCGATTGCGTTCAACAGCCGCTCGAATAGCCCGGAGATCAGCTGCTCGAACTCGGGGCGGGTCACCTGGATGTCGGGTGGCAACCCCGGGAGTTCGACGGGCACCACCGCGGCGGTCTCCGCGGAGAGCCGTTCCTTGGCGACGCGGCACTCGTCGCGAAGTTGGGCAAGCGAATCGTAAGCAGCGGTGCCCGCGGTGTCGTCCTGTCTCGCGTCGGCGATCCCGGCGATCCCCGCGAGCACATGGGTAAGCATCGCCTGGTCCAACGCGTCTCCCGAGAACTCTGGATAGCGGACCGTTTGGCCGACTGCGTCCAGGTTCGCGGCCGCGTCGGCCAGCGTGATGCTGGATCCGCTGCCGCCGAGATCGACCAGCACAACCACGCCCTGGTTGGGTAGTCCCGGCGCGGCCTGTAGTGCTGCCAGCGCAGCCCTCGAGTCTGGGATTAGCGAGGCAGGCACGCCGCCGGGTGCCAGACTCGGCAGGGTGCGCAGCGCGCCGCGCAGCGCACCCACGGCCCCGGGCCCCCAGTGCGCGGGCACTGCGATGGCTATCGGAGAACCCCCGTCGACCAAACGTGACATCGCGTCCAGGGCCGCGGCCAGCACCTGTTCGCCGCGGTGGGCTGAGCCGTCCACGGCCACCAGCGGAACCGGGTCGCCGACGCGGTCGACGAAGCCGCTCAGAACTACGCCTGGCGCGCTGAGATCCGGGTTCTCTGAGCTTTCCGATGTTTGTTCGGAGGGCACACCCACCTCGGGTGCCCGGCCCGTGAACACCGTGAGGATCGATCGCCGCATCACGGGAGGGCGGCCGACCCGTGCCGCCACCAGATTAGTCATCCCGATCGACAACCCCAATGGTTCACTCATGGTGCCGTCTCTCCTGTCTGGGCGGTCACTACCTTAGCCGCGGTGCGTAGCGCAGAGGCGCCGGTGGCGCGTTCCGCGCACAACCGGTGACCGCGTTAGAGCCGCCAAGCCACTACGACAAGCGCGAACAGGCCGAGGCCGGCGATCAACCCTGCTATGACCCCGCTGAGGGAGTACGGCAGGTGTGCACCTTCAGCCCGCAACGCCTTCATCTCCTGGCGATGCTGAAACCAGGCCAGCGTCAAGGCCGCAAGCCCGATGACAATCAAGACCATTCCGATAGTCCAGGAACTCAAGACCGCGCCGTGACGGTGCTCCTCCGCGTCCAAGTACTGGAAAAACTTGAAGATGGTGAAGCCAAAGGCGATCAGCGATGTGCTGGTGCGGATCCACGCCATCAGGGTGCGTTCAGCCGCCAGGCGCGTGCGTTCCACAGCGAGTCGAGTTGATGTGTCCAGCGGTTGATCGTCCATGATCCCTTTCCAACCCGAGTGTTTCAGCGAGAGCGGCTCTGCCATTGTTGGAACCTTCGTCGACGTCAAGGACGTTCCGGTCCTCAGGGGTTCCGTAGCGCGCCACGGAACCCGATAGTAGGCGTTAGCCCCTACTCGGCCGGGTTTCGCGTCTGTGTCACGTCGGTTCTCGGTCCGCGGCCCGTTGTCTGTGCCGAGGAGCCTTCGCTCTCGCGTGTCCTGGGAGGCCGGTAGTTCGGGTTCCGGCTGGATGCCACCGACGAATTCGTACTGGTGGGAGTCAGGTCGGGGTTGATGTCACTGGTGATGGGCAGTTTGGTGCTGGTGATCGTCCCAGTCGTGGTCGGAGTCGTCGAGGTGCTGGTGGCCGACGACACCGGTCCGACGTAGTTGAGCGGTGCTGGTGCCGGCTCGTTGAACTGGCGGGTCACGTGGTAGGCGGAGGTGACCAGCATTATTATTGCGGCCAACCCCGCCACGCTCACACCGAGCACGGTCGACGTGCGGTTATGCCACGGTACGTGTGGCCGCTGGTGGGCGCCTCCGTCGTGGTACCGGCTGTTCACGGCCACCGATGGTAGCCGTGACTGGAGGGGCGATGCTGGTTCAGTG
>CAXMSM010000267.1:0-6508 GCA_964195655.1 uncultured Gammaproteobacteria bacterium
GAAAGGTCACCCCGCGGTCGATGATGAACTCTCGCGGCGCATCGATGTTGTTGTCCCGCACGTCGATACCCAGGAATGCGACCCCTTGGTCGCGGGTCGCCTCGTACACCTGTTGCAGCTGGGCGATCTCGGTGCGGCACGGGGCGCACCACTGTCCCCAGACGTTGATCACCACGACCTGGCCGGTGAAGTCGTCCAGCGAGATCGTCTTGTCGGTGTCCATCAGATCCGGGCCGTTGATCGGCCCGGGCCGGCCGCGGTCCTTCGGCGGATCGTAGAAGATGTCGGTCTTACCGCCTGGGGCAACGAATTCAAAGGTGCCGCCCTGGGCCACCGCATCGCTGCCGGTGGCGCATCCTGCGAATAGAGCCACCGTCATTCCAAGGGCTGCGCACACCGTCAGCAGCCCGCGCCCCATGGCCAGCGGCCGCGTCACTGTCCGGCCAACTCCGCATACCCCCAGCCCACGCAGGCATCGTCGTCGAAGTAGAACGACGTGACCGAGGCCAGGTTGCACATGCGTCTGGTCGGAAAATGATGCAGCGGTTTGTCGGTCATCGACCGGCGCAACGTCTCAACGGGAAGTTGATGACTGACGCACACCGCTTCGTGACCGCTGCCGTCAGCCCTGGCGCGGCGCATCGCCCGTGTCATACGCGCCGCGATCTGCAGGTACGGCTCGCCCCACGACGGGGTGCGCGGATCGCGCAGATGCCACCAGTTGCGGGGGTCACGCAGCGCACCGTCTCCGGGCGCAACCCTTTGCCCCTCAAAGATGTTCGCCGACTCGATAAGCTCGTTATCGGTGTTGACGGCCAGATCGTGGTGGGCCGCGATGGGCGCTGCGGTCTCCTGGGCGCGCTCCAGCGGCGACGCGACCACATAGTTGATGTCGCGGTGCGCGAGCCAGTCGCCGACCGCCAGCGCCTGCGCCCGACCCCGGTCAGACAGGTGGTAGTCGGGCAGGCGGCCATAGAGAATCTTGTCCGGGTTGTGCACCTCACCGTGGCGCATCACGTGCACTACCGTCTTCACAGCGTTCTCGGTCATGCCGGCACCGAAGCATGCGCCGCCGCACGAGCCGCGCCGGGAAGGGCGTCGGCGATACGGTCAAAGGCCTGTTCATCGAGTGCGGTTGAGACGAACCAGGTCTCGTACGCGCTCGGCGGTGGATAGACACCGGCGTCGAGCAGTCCGTGGAAGAACGCCGGGAATCGCCACGTTTCGGTGGCCCGCGCGCCTGCGAAGTCGATCACCGGCTCGTCACCGAAGAACACGCTGAACATGTTGCCCGCTCGCGAAATCTGATGTGCGACACCGGCATCGTTGAGAGCATCACCGATCAAACTGGTGAGCAGGTCAGCGTTGACGTCCAGTGTGCCGTAGGCGGCGGCGTCGGCTTCACGCAAGGTGGCCAGCCCGGCGGCCATCGCCACCGGGTTCCCGGACAACGTGCCCGCCTGGTAGACCGGTCCCAGCGGCGCCAGCCGACTCATCACCTCGGCCTTGCCACCGAACGCCGCAGCGGGCAGGCCGCCGCTCATCACCTTGCCGAAGGTGAACAGATCGGCATCCACCGGATCCCGCCCATACCAACCGGATCGGCTGACCCGGAACCCCGTCATCACCTCGTCGACGACGAGTAGCGCCCCGTGCGCGGCGGTGATGCGGCGCAGCGCGGCGTTGAAACCGGCCAGCGGCGGCACCGTGCCCATATTGCCCGGACAGGCTTCGGTGATGACGCAAGCGATCTCGTCACCGAATCGTGCGAACACATCGTCGAGTGCGGCAATATTGTTGTACGGCACCACGATCGTGTCGGCTGCTGCTGCACCCGTCACCCCGGGTGAGGATGGCAACCCCAGCGTCGCGACCCCCGAACCGGCGTCGGCCAGCAGCGCATCACTGTGACCGTGGTAGCAGCCGGCGAACTTGATGATCTTCGCGCGACCCGTGTACCCGCGGGCGAGCCGGATCGCGCTCATCGTGGCCTCGGTTCCGGAATTGACCAGGCGTATCAAGTCGACTGGCGCGACCCGGTCGATGATCTCGCGCGCGAGCTCCGACTCCGACGGCGTCGGCGCCCCGAACGACAGTCCCTCGGCGGCCACCCGTTGCACCGCCTCGACCACGGCGGGGTGGGCGTGACCGAGGAGCATCGGGCCCCACGAACACACCAGGTCGACGTACCGGTTGCCATCGGCATCGGTCAACCAGCAATCCTTGGCCGAGGTGATGAACCGAGGGGTGCCGCCGACCGAGGAGAACGCCCGCACCGGCGAGTTCACTCCACCGGGGATCACCGAACACGCATCGGCGAACAGCTTCGCGGACAGGTCGGTACTGCTCATGCCGACCAGTGTCCCAGTCGGACCGATACCGTCAGCTACAGGGTGTAGCGGCCGCAGCTTCCATTTCTCGAGCACGCGCGGCGGTCGGGTTCACAGCGCTACCAGCTCAGCGCGCTCGACGACGGCACCAGCCGCGGCGGTCAACTTCAGATTCGGGTCGACGACGGAATCGTCGCGCAGCAGTCGCACGTCCTCGTGGTAACCCATCGACGTCAGCCACGGTCGCCCCACGCCCTGGCGGGGCAGTTGGTTGGCCGCGCGCTGGACATAACCGGCGGCGAAGTCCATGAACGGACGGGTCTCCATGTCCGGGTCGTCGAGCTCGGGGCGGGCGGTGTTGCATCCGTGGGCATCCATGTGGGTCAGCAGCTGGCAGAGGTGCTCGCACAACAGGCCGATCTTGAGCGTCCACGAGGAGTTGGTATATCCCATGGCATAGGCGAAGTTCGGCACTCCGGCGAGCATCATGCCCTTGTAAGCCACGGTGTCGGACAGATTGATCGGCCGGCCGTCGACCGTCAGCGATAAGCCACCGAAGGCCTGCATGTTCAAACCCGTGGCGGTGACGATGATGTCGGCATCCAGTTCCCTGCCAGACTCCAGCCGAATGCCGGTTTCGGTGAACGTCGCGATCCGGTCGGTGACCACCGAGGCGCTGCCGTTGCTGATCGCAGCGAACATGTCACCGTCGGGCACCGCGCACAGTCGCTGGTCCCACGGGTTGTAGTCCGGACTGAAGTGCTCGTCCACCGGATACCCGTCGGGCAGTTGCTGGGCGTTGAGGCGACGAATCAGCCGGCGAGCCGCACCGGGATGTTTCTGGCAGAACTGGTACACAAAGCGCTGCTTGGCGATGTTCTTGCGTCGGGCCAGCGCAAAACCACGCTTGTCACCGAGCACACGCTTGGCGGTATTGGCGAACACATCCTTGGACGGCACCGGCATGATGTAGCTCGGGGAACGCTGCAGCATGGTGACGTGCCCGGCCTTCTCAGCCATCGCGGGCACCATCGTGACCGCGGTAGCGCCACTACCGATGATGACCACCTTCTTACCTGTGTAGTCAAGATCCTCGGGCCAATGCTGCGGATGCACGATCTGCCCGGCGAAGTCCTCACGGCCCTCGAAGTGCGGGGTGTAGCCCTGGTCATAACGGTAGTAGCCGCCGGCACTGAACAGCCAGTTGGCAGTGATCTGCACCAGCTCTGCACCACCACCGTTCGCATCGGTTCGCTCGATGTCTACGACCCAGCGCGCATCCGCACTCGACCACGCTGCGCCGAGCACCTTGTGGTGGAACCGGATCTTCTCGTCAATGCGGTTCTCGGCGGCAGCTTCCCGCAGGTAGCCCAGAATTTTGTCCGCGGAGGCGATGGCGTGGTCATCGCGCCACGGCTTGAACTCGTATCCGAAGGTATGCAGATCAGAGTCCGAACGGATCCCGGGATAGCGAAACAGGTCCCACGTACCGCCGGTCGCCCCGCGCGCCTCCAGGATCGCGTAGCTGCGGCCCGGATGCTCCTGCTGCAGGTAATACGCAGCACCGATACCGGAGATCCCGGCGCCGACGATCAGCATGTCAAGGTGGTCGGGGGCGTTGGCTGAGTGGATCATCTGCGGTGACTCCTGGCACTGGTAGGGAAGCGATGGGTTTTATCGTCTCGTTTTCCGACGTCCTAACCAAGGTCAGAATGCCCTGGTTTGCCCGCACTCGCAGTGCATAGTGCACCATCGCTTTAGGATGGTCGGATGTCCTGGAAACTCCCCTCCGCCCCAGTCCGGGAGTTGCTTCGACAGTGCGCACAGATCACCGTCAACGCGCGCCCGGAATGGCTCGACGAACTTGATGAGGCAGTGCTCGGGGCCAGCCCGATCATCGCCGCCGACCCCGAACTCGCCGCGGCAGTCAGCCGCAGCAACCGGGACAACCTGCTGTTCTGGGGAACCGCCAACGTCCGCGACCCCGGGGCCCCAGTCCCCCCGAACACCGGACCCGAACCGATGATCATCGCGCGCGAGCTGGTGCGTCGCGGGCTCGACGCGTTTTCCCTTGACGCCTACCGGGTCGCCGAAAGCGTCGCCTGGCGGCGCCTCATGGAGGTCGCCTTCGAACTGACCTCCGATCCCACCGAACTGCACGACCTGCTCGACGTGTGCTCCCGCTCGATCAGCTCATTCATCGACGCCACCCTGGCGCGCATCGCCACACAGATCGAAGTGGAACGCGACGAGCTCACCCGCGGCACACACGCCGAACGCCGCGAAACCGTCGTGCTGCTCCTCGACGGCGCACCCATCCCCCGTCGACGCGCCGAAGCTCGCCTGGGCTACGCGCTGACCGGCACACACACCGCCGCGGTCATCTGGAGCGACGACCCCGACGTAGACGGGATCCGGCTCGACCGGGGCGTTGAAGCGTTCGGACAGGCAGCCGGGGTGGGCCGTCCGCTGAGTGTGCTGGCCAGCACCGCGACCCGTTGGGTGTGGCTGCCAGGCGCAGCCGACACCGCGGTCGACACCACCGCGATGCTGCGGTCGATCGGCCCTGCAAGCGACGTCCGCATCGCGATCGGATCGACCGGCGACGGAGTCGAGGGCTTCCGGCGCAGCCACTTCGACGCCCTCACCACCCAGCAGATGATGGCCCGGCTGCACTCACCACAACAGCTCGCGTTCTTCGCCGACATCCAGCTGGTCGCACTGATCACCGCAGACGCCGACCGGGCGGCCGGCTTCACCAAGCACGTCCTCGGCGATCTCGAATGCGCCGATCCCGAATTACACGACACAATAAGGACATTCATCGCCGAGCAGTGCAACGCCTCGCGTGCCGCGACCCGTCTCTACGTACACCGCAACACCCTGCTGCGCCGACTATCCCGCGCCGATGAACTACTACCGACGCCCCTGGCCGAGTGCACCGTCAACGTCGCGGTCGCCCTCGAAATACTGCACTGGCGCGGTTTGCGCCGAATCTGACGTGCTTCAACCCGCGTGCGTCAGCGCGAATACCGGGTGATCGGCGCCCGATGTTCGACCGGGATCTCGGTGGCGAGATAGGTCACCGATCCGACCGTGACTCGTTGTTCTCGGCACCCGTAGCCATCGCGAACCTGTTGAATACTTTCGCCACAAACCAGGGGGCGGCTTGAGATAGGCCATGTCTAGAGAGTGTGATGGCTTACATGCAACTCCCGCAATGGCTAGCCCGGTTCAACCGTCACGTCACCAACCCGATCCAGCGGATGTGGGCCGGGTGGGCCCCCACCATGGGCATCCTCGAGCACGTCGGAAGGCGGTCCGGCAAAAGCTACCGGACGCCGTTGACGGTGTTCAGCGCCAGCATCGACGGCCAGGACGCGGTGGCAGTCCTGCTCACCTACGGGCCCGACCGTGACTGGCTGAAGAACGTCACCGCGGCCGGCGGCGCCACGATGCGCCGCTACGGCAAGTCGTTTCGGGTCAGCGACCCGCAGGTGATGTCCAAGGCCGACGCGGCGCCGTCGGTCAGCGGGCTGATGCGACCGCTGTTCGGACTGCTGCCATTCGAGTCCGCGGTGCTCTTCTTGCGCGGTTGATGTCACTTGCGCGGGGGAAATCTCTCTGGGCTACCGCCGAAGTAGTCCCCGGGCTTCGGAGCAGAGTCGCCTGATCACCGCAGCGGCTGGCTCGATGGTCACGAGCTCGGCGACGCCCTGGCCGGCATTGATGGGCGCCACGCGGTAGTCGTTCTGGGCGATCGCGGTTTGCAGTGCCTGTAGTGCTTCATGATCGGTGGCCAGCTGCCCCTCGCGCCCGTCCCACGAATCGGTAAAGGCATTGCGAAGTACCCGTTCCGGCGTCGTCGTGGGCCACGGGTACCCCAGTGCTACGTCGAATGCACAGGTGGTGACGGTGTCGGTCGCCCGAGCTGATAGCAGCATGCGGCGCGCGGCGTCAGGAAGCGTTGTCTCCGGACATGCGGCGAAGGCGGTACCCAACCACGCCGCGGAGGCGCCGGCGGCGAGCACCCCGGCCAGGGCGCGTCCCGTCGCGATGCCGCCCGCAGCCAGCACCGGCACCGCCACCCCGTCGCTGATCTCGGACAGCAGCGCCAAGGTGCCGATGCTGGGTTGTCCGTGTCCCCCACCTTCCGCCCCTCGGGCGACCAGTACTTG
>CAXMSM010000268.1:0-2425 GCA_964195655.1 uncultured Gammaproteobacteria bacterium
GCAGGTAGCCGACGCGCTCGGCGACGTGGAGCTGGTGGCGACGGGGTCACCGTATCTAGTCTCACCGGGACGAGTCAGCGAGAGCGACGGCACAACCTACAAGGTGTTCGGATCACGTCCGGCGGCTGGCCAGACGGCCACTACCAACGAGTTAAGGGCGGGAGAATCTGCATGAGCATCGACTTCGAAAGCGTGATCGACCATCCGTGCGACGAGGTGTGGGGATGGCACGCACGCCCCGGTGCGATGCGGCGACTGGTGCCGCCGTGGCAGCCGATGACCGTTCTGCAGGAGGCGGACTCGTTGGTCGACGGGGTCGCGGTGCTCGGCCTGCCTGCCGGGTTGCGCTGGGTCGCCCGCCATGATCCATCGGCCTACCTCCCGGGCAGCCGCTTCGCCGACGACCTGGCGTCGGACGGTCCGATGTCGTGGCCCGCTCGCGTCATCGGCGGGTGGCGGCATACGCACACGTTCAGCGACGACGGCGGCCACACCCGGATTCGCGACCAGATCGAGACCGCGGTTCCCGGCGCAGGACTTCGGCCGACCTTCGTCTATCGGCGGCGGCAGATTTTGGATGATCTCGCCGCGCACCGCGACGCTGCGGAGGCTGGCGCCACACCGATGGCCATCGCCCTCACCGGGGCCTCTGGCCTCATCGGTTCGGCGCTCAGCGCATTCTTGAGCACAGGTGGGCACCGGGTGATCAGGCTGGTGCGCACGTCTGCGCGAGGGGACGACGAGCGGCTATGGAATCCGCAAGCGCCCGCTACCGGCCTGCTCGACGGCGTCGATGCGGTGGTGCACTTGGCCGGTGCGTCGATCGCGGGTCGCTTCACCGAGGGGCACCGGGCCGCGATCCGCGATAGCCGTATCGCACCGACGCGCCTGCTGGCGGCAGCGGCCGCTGCCGCCGATGACGGGCCGCGCGCGTTTATCAGCGCCTCCGCAATCGGCTTCTATGGTTTCGATCGCGGCGACACGCAGTTGACCGAGGACTGCAGTCGCGGCGACGGATTCCTCGCCGACGTGGTCGGGGACTGGGAGGAGGCAACCGCACCTGCAGCTGACGCGGGGTTGCGGGTGACGACCGTGCGGACCGGCATCGTGCAGGCGGCCGCGGGGGGGACGTTGCGGCTGTTGCGTCCGCTATTCGCGGCGGGGCTCGGAGGCCGGGTGGGTAGCGGCAAGCAGTGGCTATCGTGGATCGGTCTGGACGACCTGCTGGACATCTACCACCGGGCGCTTTACGACGAGCGGCTCGCCGGACCGGTCAACGCGGTCGGTCCTGAATCCGTGCGCAATTCCGAATATGCCAGTGAGCTTGCCCGCGTGTTGCACCGGCCTGCCGTACTTCCCGTCCCGTCGCTGGGGCCACGGTTGCTGTTGGGGGAGCAGGGTGCCCGCGAGCTCGCGGAGGCAAGCCAACGGGTGGTGCCGTCGAAGCTGTTGGCGGTCAGCCATCGCTTCCGGCATCCAGACCTCGCCGACACGTTGGCACACCAGCTGGGTCGTGGCTGACTTATCACCCTGCAACGTAGGTAAGAAAGCCAGCTGCCAGCCGACGAATCCGCGGTGCGGTATCGACGGCCAGTTCATTGGTGCCGATAAGTAACTCATCGTGCGTCAAGCCGGCAGCGGGAACGTCACCGTCGTGGCCAGCGGACAGCCAAACCTTCAGACCACGACGGTTGTCGGTGTATGCCACACCTCGCCAGCCCACTCCGGATCGCTTGGCAGCTGCGCGGCAGTGCCAGTGTTCCCACGCCCCAGTGCAGGGCGCCGATGTCACCGTCACCGGGAAACCCGACCACGCTCAAGGTCAACGATGCTTCGGTGGCCTGTGGTGGTGTCCAGACGGCCAACGCCACGGTGTATCTCATCGACACGGTGCTGATGCCCCCGGCGGCCTGACGCGACACAATTCACGGAGAGAGGAATCCCCCCGCATCGCCCCGACCATGCGGGGGCGTCACCCTGACAAGGCTGCCACTGCTGTGGCAGCCGGTGAGACTGAAAGTATTAAGGCCATGCCTGCGGTGTTGTGGTTCCGTCGCGATTTGCGTCTGTCGGACCTTCCTGCCCTGGTGGCCGCCGCCCAGGACGATGGGGCCGACGGTGAGGTGCTGGCCTGTTATGTGCTGGACCCACGATTGACGGCCTGCGCCGGCGCCCATCGGTTGCAGTACCTCTACGATGCGTTGCGCGAACTGCGCGAGGCTCTCGATGGCCGACTACTGGTCACCCGCGGACACCCCAAGAGGCTGATGCCGCTGCTGGCCAAGTCAATTCAGGCCACCTCGGTACATGTGTCGCAGGACTTCTCGCCCTTCGGCCGACGACGCGACCAGCAGGTAGCCGACGCGCTCGGCGACGTGGAGCTGGTGGCGACGGGGTCACCGTATCTAGTCTCACCGGGACGAGT
>CAXMSM010000269.1:0-2848 GCA_964195655.1 uncultured Gammaproteobacteria bacterium
CCGAATTTCTTCACAGTGTTCGTGCCCTACGGTTACGTGGGTTCGTCGTACTTCGCACTGATCGAAGCGCAGACCCGCCACATCGTGCGATGTCTCGATACGGCCCACCGCCGGCGTGCTACCCGCGTGGAGATACGCAAGGAAGCCAACGACCGCTACTTCGCCGAAATGATGCGCAAGCGGCACCGCCAGATTTTCTGGCAGGACAGCTGCCAGCTGGCCAACAGTTATTACTTCGACCAGCACGGGGACGTGCCGCTGCGGCCGGCTACCACGTTCGAAGCGTACTGGCGCAGCCGCCGCTTCCCGATCGACGACTACGAATTCGTGTCCTGACCGTCCGGGTCAGTTTCCGTCGGGGTTAGGTGCCGCTGGTGAAGATTCGGCGTTCTCGGCCCCGTCCACATCTTCGCCCAACGCCGGCTCCAGCGCGATGCTTGGCGATCGCTGGTTACCGGCGCGGACCGATGGAGCCGCATCGGCGGACTGCAGATGCACCACCCCGCTGCCGAGGGCGAGTGCGACCGCCACCGCCGCGACCAACTGTCTCAAACCGTCCCCGAATTTTTCGTCGGCGGCCAGATAGAACACCGCCCTGAATATCGCGAGACCGGGCAGCATCGGCATGATGCCCGCGGTCGCCGTCACCAGCGCGGGCGCCTTTCGACGGATCGAGATCAGCGTCGCAAGGAGGCCAACCCCAGCGGCGGCGAACCCGCTGGCGACCACCTGTCCGAACCCCGCCTTGCCCAGACTGATCAGCATTAACTCGGCGAGTCCGGCGGCGATCCCGGCAATCGCGACCGAACGCAACGGCGCATAGCTGGCCACAGCGAAACACGCACCTGCCAGCGCTGCGCCGAACACCGCGAGGGATATCGTCAGCGGCCGACTCGGGACGATGAACGTCTCCGTCGCGTCGACGCGCAGTTCGATCGTGACACCGAGGATCTCGGCAACCTGAAGGCCGGCGAGGATACCGACGACGATTCCTGCGGTCAGAAACACTGCCTCGCCGAACCGGGTGACGGCGGTGAGCATGTATCCCGTGACGGCGTCCTGCATCGCGCCGACCGCGAAGGGCATTCTGCAGGCCACGGCCGAAGCGAGCCGCGCCACCCGAAGTATCTCGCTTCATTGCCCAGCAGGATACTGATGCCCTGCCGTCTGCGGGTAGGGCACTTCCCGGCTTAGATCACTGGACTTGCTTAGATCACTGCCTTGAGGTCATCGACCTTATTGAGCTGTTCCCACGGCAGCTCGATGTCGGTGCGCCCGAAATGCCCGTAGGCAGCTGTCTGCGCATAGATCGGGCGCAGCAGGTCCAGGTCTCGGACGATGGCACCGGGACGCAAGTCGAACACCTCGCCGATAGCCTTCTCGATCTTGAGTGGGTCCACGGTCTCCGAGCCGAACGTCTCCACGAACAGACCAACCGGCGCTGCCTTGCCGATCGCGTAGGCAACCTGCACCTCGACGCACCGCGCCAGTCCGGCAGCGACCACGTTCTTGGCCACCCAGCGCGTCGCGTACGCCGCCGAGCGGTCCACCTTGGAGGGGTCCTTGCCGGAGAAGGCGCCGCCGCCGTGTCGAGCCCATCCGCCGTAAGTGTCGACGATGATCTTGCGGCCCGTCAGGCCGGCGTCACCCATCGGGCCGCCGAGTACGAACTTTCCGGTCGGGTTGACCAGGAGCCGCGGCGAGGACGTATCGAGTGCCTCATGGCCGAGGTCGGCGAGCACCGCGTCGATAACGTATCGGGTGATTTCCGGGGCCAGTTGGGCCTCCAGGTCGATTCCCTCGGCATGCTGGGTGGAGAGGACCACCGTGTCCAACCGCACCGGCGTCTCGCCCTCGTACTGCACAGTGACCTGCGTTTTACCGTCCGGCCGCAGGTAGTCGAGGGTGCCGTTCTTGCGGACCTCGGTCAACTTGCGTGACAGCCGGTGCGCCAGCGCGATCGGCAGCGGCATCAATTCGGGAGTGTCGGCAATCGCGTAGCCGAACATCAGGCCCTGGTCGCCGGCGCCCTGTGCGTCCAGCGGATCCGCCGCACCTTCCACGCGCGTCTCGTGCGCGGTGTCAACACCCTGGGCGATGTCGGGCGACTGGGCGCCGATTCCGATGTTCACTCCGCAGGTAAGACCGTCGAAGCCCTTGTCGGAATGGTCGTAGCCGATGTCGAGAATCCGTGTGCGCACGGTGTTGGTGATGTCGGCGAACGCGGACTTGGCGGACGTCGTCACCTCACCGACCACGTGGACCTGCCCCGTAGTCACCAGCGTCTCGACTGCG
Organism: uncultured Gammaproteobacteria bacterium; assembly: GCA_964195655.1. Classification (GTDB taxonomy): domain Bacteria; phylum Actinomycetota; class Actinomycetes; order Mycobacteriales; family Mycobacteriaceae; genus Mycobacterium. The sequence continues at coordinate 2,296 of CAXMSM010000269.1, forward strand.
ACTCGCGACTGGGGATCTTCGGCGAGCAGCGCGTCCAGCACCGAGTCACTGATGGCGTCGCACATCTTGTCCGGGTGCCCCTCGGTCACCGATTCACTGGTAAATAGCCGAGCTTCACTCACCATCGATCCTTTCCACTCAAAACTTGTCTGGAGATAACTTGTCTGGAGGTAATGCCCGGCTTAGCCGGTACCGCTGTGCAGGAAAGCCGCGATCGCATCCACAATACGGCTGGCGATCACTGTCTTCGAACCGCGCTCCATGGCCACCTCAGTTCCGTCGCCCGAGAGGAGCCAGCCGTCGTTGTGATCGACCTCGAAGGCACGGTTGTCGCCGACCGCGTTGACCACGAGCAAATCGCAGCCCTTGCGCTTGAGCTTGGCGCGAGCATGGAACAACACATCGCCGTTCGCGTCGCCCGTTTCCGCAGCGAACCCCACGATGGCTCTCATGTTGGGCAGCTGGCCGTCGGTGCGGGCACACACCGAATTGGCGAGCACATCGTCGGTACGAACCAGCTCGATCGCGGGGTCGCCGGCAGCGTCCGGGCCTT
>CAXMSM010000270.1:0-2075 GCA_964195655.1 uncultured Gammaproteobacteria bacterium
AAATGGGATGACGCGGGTAGCGCGCTACTGATCGACAACGTGGTGTTCGTCGAGACCCGTACGCCCGACAAGGTTTCGGTGTCCATGCGCGCAGACATACTGGGCTCGCTGTCCGATATAGGGGTGTTCGAAACGGGTGAAGGTGCGTTACCCGACCCCGGCGAGATCGAACTGGCAAGGACCTCGGACGGCTGGCGCATCGACCGTCTGCCCAACGGAGTATTCCTGGACTGGGAGCAGTTCCAGTCCACCTACAAGCGCAGCACCCTCTACTTCGCCGACCCGACGGGCAAGACCGTGGTGCCCGACCCCCGCTACGTCGCAGTGTCCGACCCCGACCAGCTGGCCACCGAACTTGTCAGCAAGCTGATCGCGGGTCCGCGGCCGGAGATGGCCAAGTCCGTGCGCAACCTGCTCGAGCCACCACTGAAGTTGCGCGGACCGGTGACGCGCGCCGACGGCGGAAAAACCGGGGTCGGGCGCGGCTACGGGGGTGCACGCATCGACCTGGACAACTTGTCCACCACAGATCCCCACAGCAGACAATTACTTGCCGCACAGCTTATCTGGACGCTTTCGCGAGCCGGTGTCAACGGGCCCTATGTGATCAACGCCGATGGTGCGGCGCTCGATGACCGGTTCGCAGATGGGTGGGATACCGGCGACGTCGCCGCAACCGATCCGGGCGCCGCCGATGGCGCCGCGGCGGGTCTGCACGCACTCGTCGGTGGGTCGTTGGTGAGGCTCGACGGTCAGCGTTCCCTCCGTGTGGTGGGGTCGTTTGGCCAGATGCCCGAGCAGACGGCCGCCGCGCTGTCGCGAACCGGCCAGATGGTCGCCTCGATCGTCACGCTGCGCCCCGGCATGCCCGACACGGCGTCGTCGCTGTGGGTGGGACCGTTAGGCGGCGACGCATCCCAGGCCATCGACGGACGCAGCCTGACCCGGCCCAGCTGGTCGCTGGACGACGCGATTTGGGTCGTCATCGATGGCATCAACGTTGTGCGCGTCATCCAGGATGCCTCGGGGCAGCCGGCCCGAATCCCGGTCGACTCCATCGCGGTGTCGACACGATTCCCGGGCGAGATCACTGAACTGCAACTCTCCCGCGACGGCACCCGCGCCGCGATGGCGATCGAGGGCCAGGTGATCCTCGCCGGTATCGAGCAGACCGACGGTGGTGGCTATGCGCTGACGTTTCCGCGCCGACTGGGTTACGGGCTGCACGATACGGTGGTGTCCCTGTCATGGCGCACCGGCAACGACATCGTCGTCAGCCGCACCGACGTCGAGAATCCGGTGTCCTATGTGAACCTCGACGGGGTGAATTCCGATGGCCCGAGCCGAAGTCTTCAGATGCCGGTGACGACGGTGGTGGCCAACCCGTCGGCTGTCTACGTCGCTGACGGGCGCGGCGTACTTCAACTCTCGGGTTCGGCCGCTGAGGGCGACCCGGGATGGACCGATGTCGGGCCGCTGATGGTGGCGGGTGCGCTGCCCGTGCTGCCGGGCTGACACTGTTCGTGTTGTCGCTGTGCGCGTCGTCCGAGAAATCATTCGCGTCGTCCGAGAAAGGTTGCGATGAATATCGATGAAGTGCGGGTTCCCCGCAAGACGGTGATCGCCGGCGCGGGAATCGGTTTGGCGGCCGCATCGCTGGCGGCCTGTTCGAGTGGCGGCGATTCCGGTTCCAGCTCCGGGGAGGCCTCCGCGGCGCCCGACGTCCTCACGACGACGGCCGATGTGCCCGTCGGGTCGGGCATCGTTGTCGGCGAGGTGGTGGTGACTCAACCCGAGGCGGGGGACTTCAAAGGGTTCTCGGCGGTGTGCACCCACACCGGCTGCCTGATCAACGAGGTGGCCGACGGCACCATCAACTGCCCCTGCCACGGCAGCAAGTTCAGCCTCGATGGCGAGGTGGTCAACGGTCCCGCGACACGGCCGCTGAACGCCGAAGCCATTACAGTGCAGGGTGATTCGATAATCATCGGCTGAGTCGGGCGGGGATTGCTTGGGGTGGGCTTGCTTTCGTCGAACGTGCTTCGGCCGGGCCTGCTTCGGGTGAGTGTGAAGCC
>CAXMSM010000271.1:0-8129 GCA_964195655.1 uncultured Gammaproteobacteria bacterium
CGATCCGTCGAGAATGTGGTGCGGCTTGGCCACGTCCGGGCGGTGACGCAGGGGCGGGTCTGGTGTGCGGAGGGTGATGTGGCGACTGCCGAGGACGCAATCGTGGTGCACTGCGCTTCACCAGGCCTGCAGTATCCGCCGGTGGTACCGGTGTGGGGCCGCGAGGCAATCACGCTTCAGCTGATCGGGAACGGTCTGCCCTGTTTCGGCGCTGCGCTCACTGGTTTCGTCGAGGCAACCCGCGACGACGACGAGGAGAAGAATCGGCTCTGCCCGCCATGTCCCTATCCCAACACGCCGACCGATTTCGGGCGCATGCAGGTTCTCGCCAACAATGCCTCCGCGGCATGGTCAACCCAGCCCGACATCGAAGCATGGGCCAACCAGACGACGCTCAACCCCGCCCGGATACCGCCTGAACGCGCAATGGACGCCGACGTGCTGGACGCAGTCAACCGTTTCCGGACACACACGGATTCCGGCCTCGCTCGACTAGCAGAGATGAGCAGCCGGTCTGCGCACTGAACCCCAACCGCAGCCCGTGCGCGTAGCCCCCCGGATTCGAGACAAGACATGAGCCGTCTCGAATGTCTGCAAATGAGACGGCAGCGCAGGACCTCAGCGACGGCGTTCTTCTGCTTGTTCGGCTTGGCGGAACTATTGTCGATGTGTTCGCGTCGGTTGGTGTGAGGCAGATCAACTCTGCCGCACGAGATTTAGCGTTCTTCGCCGGGCGCTACGCGCAGGCGGCACCGTCCGACTTCATCGATGAGTACGGCAGCGAGTTAGACCAGTCGCCAGATGCGTTCAGCGTCGAGGCCGTACACCTGGGCTGAGATGAAGTCAGCCATCTTCGCTGGGAAAATCCGATTGCCGGCGCTAGCGGGCGACGATGACCGAGGAACCGTGGCCGAATAGGCCCTGGTTGGCGGTGATGCCAACTTTGGCCCCCTCCACCTGTCGGCCTGCCGCCTGGCCCTTGAGTTGCCAGGTGAGCTCACAGACCTGCGCGATGGCTTGGGCGGGGATGGCCTCACCGAAGCTCGCCAGCCCACCGGATGCATTGACCGGGATCCGGCCACCGATGGTCGTCGCTCCACTGCGCAACAACTGCTCGGCCTCACCCCGGGCGCACAGGCCCAGGTGCTCGTACCAGTCAAGTTCCAGCGCGGTGGACAGGTCGTAGACCTCGGCCAGGCTCAGATCCTCGGGTCCCAAGCCGGCCTCGGCGTAGGCGGCATCGAGGATCTGGTCCTTGAACACCCGTTCAGGGGCGGCGACCACGGCGGTGGAGTCGGTGGCGATATCGGGCAGTTCGGGCAGGTGCTGCGGGTAGCGCGGCGTGACGGTGCTGATCGCGCGCACCGACGGCACTCCTTGCAGCGACCCGAGATGCTTCTCCGCGAACGACTTACTGGCCACGATAAGCGCGGCAGCACCGTCGGAGGTCGCACAGATGTTGAGCAGCCGAAGCGGGTCCGAGACGACCGGGCTGGCCAGCACGTCGGCGACGGAGGATTCCTTGCGGTAGCGGGCGTTCAGGTTGTCCAGACCGTGGCGCGCGTTCTTGACTTTCACCTGTGCGAAGTCCTCAAGCGTGGCGCCGTAAAGGTCCATCCGCCGCCGGGCCAGCAACGCGAAGTACACCGTGTTGGTCGCACCGATGAGGTGGAAGCGTTGCCAGTCGGGATCGTTGCGGCGTTCGCCACCGACCGGCGCGAAGAAACCCTTGGGGGTGGTGTCGGCCCCGATGACAAGCGCAACATCGCAGAATCCGGCCAGAATCTGCGCGCGGGCGCTCTGCAGGGCTTGGGAACCGCTGGCGCAGGCTGCATAGCTCGAGCTGACGGTCACGCCGTTCCAGCCCAGCTTCTGGGCAAATGTCGCGCCCGCGACGAAACCCGGATAGCCGTTGCGGATGGTGTCGGCGCCGGCCACCAGCTGAATCTGGCGCCAGTCCAGGCTGGCCTCGGCCAGCGCGGCGCGCGCCGCGACCACGCCGTACTCAGTGAAGTCGCGGCCCCACTTGCCCCACGGGTGCATTCCCGCACCCAGGATGTAGACGGGTTCGGTACTCGATGTCGACGCCGGGGCGGCTCCGGTGCTGGATGTCGCCGCCGGGGTCGCTCGGGCCATCACGCGGTCCTCCAGGCGTAGACAATGCGCTCGGCGCCGTCGTCGTCGACGTAGAGCGGCATGGTGGCCAGTTTCATTTCCATGCCGACCTTCAGGTCGGCGGCCAGCGTGCCTTCGACGACTTTGCCCAGCACGATCAGCCCCTCCTCGGCCAGTTCGACAGCAGCGACGGCGAACGGTTGAAAGGGGTCGGCCTGCGGGTACGGCGGCGGCGGCTGGTAACGGTTCTCGGTGTAGCTCCACAACCGGCCAGTACGCGATAACGGGACCTGCGCGAGGTCGTCTCCGTCGCACGCGGGATTGGGGCAGTTAGTTGCGCGCGGCGGAAACACATAGGTACCGCACTGATGACACTTGCCGCCGATTAAGTAGGGGTCACCGGACCCGTCGGTGGCGAACCACCCGTCGACCGCAGGTTGCATCGAGAGTCCGGAATCTGGCACGCGCTCAGCGTACCCAGTCCGGCCCTCGAACTGAAACGTGTTCCATTTTGGCGACTCGCAGCTGCCCGAGTTTCGGCCCGCGCATCGATTGAGTGATAGGGAGCGCGGGGGACCGCGTGTCGTAACCGGTGCCTAGAGTGGGGCGGTGAGCCCAGCCAAGACCACATCGGACACGAAGGCCGGCAGGCCAGCAGAGCCTGATTCCACCGACAAGCCGACACTGATGCTCCTGGACGGTAATTCGCTGGCATTCCGCGCGTTCTACGCATTGCCTGCCGAGAACTTCAAGACCCGGGGTGGGCTGACCACCAACGCGGTCTACGGCTTCACGGCCATGCTGATCAACCTGCTGCGTGACGAGCAGCCCACCCATATTGCGGCCGCGTTCGATGTGTCCAGGCAGACGTTCCGGCTGGAGCGGTATCCCGAGTACAAGGCGGGCAGACGCGCCACGCCCGATGAGTTTCGCGGCCAGATCGACATCACGAAGGAAGTGCTGGGTGCGCTAGGCATCACTGCGCTGGCCGAGGCCGGTTACGAAGCCGACGATGTGATTGCCACGCTGGCCACTCAGGCACAGAACGAGGGCTATCGGGTGCTGGTGGTCAGCGGCGACCGCGACTCGCTGCAGTTGGTCAGTGATGACGTCACGGTTCTCTACCCGCGCAAGGGTGTGAGTGAGCTGACTCGCTTCACGCCCAATGCCGTGGTGGAGAAGTATGGGCTGACCCCACAGCAGTACCCGGATTTTGCCGCCCTGCGGGGTGACCCCAGCGACAACCTGCCGGGTATCCCAGGCGTGGGGGAGAAGACGGCGACCAAGTGGATTGTCGAATACGGTTCGCTGCAGGCGCTGATCGACAACGTGGACAAAGTCAAGGGCAAGGTGGGTGATTCGCTGCGCACCCACCTGTCCAGCGTCGTGCTCAATCGCGAGCTCACCGACCTCGTCAAGGATGTGCCTTTGGCGCAAACCCCCGCCGCACTGCGGATGCAGCCCTGGGATCGCGATCAGATCCACCGCCTGTTCGACGACCTTGAGTTCCGCGTGCTCCGTGACAGGCTTTTCGACACGCTGGCATCGACGGATCCCGAGGTCGAGGAGGGGTTCGAGGTTCGGGGCGGAGCGCTGGAGTCGGGAACATTGGCGACGTGGCTGGCTGAGCGCAGCGATGGTCAGCGGTTCGGGCTGGCCGTGGTGGGTAACCACCTGGCTTTCGACAGCGATGCCAGCGCGCTGGCAATCGTCGCGGCCGACGGTGACGGTCGCTACATGGACACCTCGGGCTTGAACCCCGACGACGAGGCCGCGCTGGCCTCCTGGTTGGCCGACCCGGGCCCGTCAAAGGCGCTGCACGAGGCCAAGCTCGGGATGCACGACGTGCAGGGGCGCGGCTGGAGGCTGGCCGGGGTCAGCTCCGACACCGCGCTGGCCGCCTACTTGGTGCGGCCCGGCCAGCGCAGCTTCGCGCTCGATGACCTGTCGCTGCGCTATCTGAAACGGGAGTTGCGCGCGGATAGCCCTGAGCAGCAGCAACTTTCACTGCTGGATGACGATAACGGCATCGACGACCAGGCGGTGCAGACGTTGTTGCTGCGGGCCGGCGCGGTCAAGGACCTCGCCGATGCCCTCGACGAAGAGCTGGCCCGAATCGACTCCTCGGCACTCCTGGGCAGCATGGAATTGCCGGTTCAGCGGGTGCTCGCGCAGTTGGAGACGGTGGGCATCGCGGTCGATCTGGAACGACTCTCGGAGTTACAGAGTGAATTCGCGAGCCAGGTTCGCGATGCCGCCGAGGCGGCTTACGCGGTGATCGGCAAACAGATCAACCTCGGGTCTCCCAAACAGCTCCAGGTCGTGCTGTTCGACGAGTTGGAGATGCCGAAGACCAAGCGCACCAAGACGGGCTACACCACCGACGCGGATGCGCTGCAGTCACTTTTCGACAAGACCGGGCATCCGTTCCTGCAGCATCTGCTGGCGCACCGCGATGCCACCCGACTCAAGGTGACGGTGGACGGCCTGCTCAACGCGGTCGCCTCCGACGGGCGAATTCATACGACGTTCAACCAGACGATCGCCGCGACCGGTCGGTTGTCGTCCACCGAACCGAACCTGCAGAACATCCCCATCCGCACCGAGGCCGGACGGCGGATCCGCGACGCGTTCGTCGTTGGAAGTTGCCCTCCGGGTTCCGGCGGCGGCCCAGAATTCGCGGAATTGATGACAGCTGACTACAGCCAGATCGAGATGCGGATCATGGCGCACCTGTCGCAGGACGAGGGCCTGATCGAAGCGTTCAACACCGGCGAGGATCTGCACTCGTTCGTCGCGTCGCGCGCATTCTCGGTGGCTATCGACGAGGTCACGCCCGAACTACGGCGTCGGGTCAAAGCAATGTCGTACGGATTGGCCTATGGACTGAGTGCCTACGGCCTCGCCGCACAGCTGAAGATCTCCACCGAAGATGCGAAGGTGCAGATGGAACGGTACTTCGACCGGTTCGGCGGAGTGCGCGACTACCTGCGCGACGTCGTCGACCAGGCCCGTAAGGACGGCTACACCTCGACCGTGTTCGGCAGGCGGCGTTACCTGCCGGAACTGGACAGTAGCAATCGCAATGTGCGCGAGGCGGCCGAACGTGCTGCCCTCAACGCACCGATCCAGGGCAGTGCCGCTGACATCATTAAGGTCGCCATGATCAACGTCGACCAGGCGATCAAAGACGCCGGCCTGGCCTCACGCATGCTGCTGCAGGTGCACGACGAGTTGCTGTTCGAGGTCGCCGAGGGCGAGCGGGACGTGCTCGATGCGCTGGTGCGCGAGCACATGGGCAATGCCTATCCGCTCGATGTACCTCTGGAGGTCTCGGTGGGCTACGGCCGCAGCTGGGATTCGGCGGCGCACTGAGCAGGCTCACCGAATGCACTGAGCAGGCTCACCGAGCGCGGTAACCTGCCATCCGGGCCAGCGCAGGCGCCGCGCCCCGCGCCGCGTACACCCCGTGGGCCTCCTCGTTGAGCAGCTCCGCCACCCGTCGGTCACCGAAACCCCGATCGATGCGATCGCGTACGAACGCCAATTCGACGACCTGATGAGCGAACGTCGCCACCGACTCGCCGGCCTGTTTCCCGCCGAACCGTGTCGCTTCGGCCACGGCCAACTTCCGCATCCGGATGGACCCCAGCCAGGTCGCCTCGTTGGGCGTCACCACGCCCGCGGCCACCATGCCGGGCAATTTGTCGGCGACCACGCGCTGTTCGCGGCGCCGACTGCTGACGGCCAGTGCGACCGCCAGCCCGAAGATCGGCATCATCCAGAACACGTACAGACCGAAGTAGGCTTCGGGGCCCAGCAACGACGACCCGTTCCACAGTGCATGCAGCACAACCGCGCCGACGTAGCCGAGCAGGATGCAGACGGCTTTGGCGATGCCGCTTCGCTTGTGTAGCGCGAACCACACGCCGATCGCGACCATCGAGGTGAACAGTGAATGTGCGAACGGCGACATGATCAGCCGCAGCGCGGCGGTAACCAGCGAGTCGGCCAGCGATGAGCCGTTGGCGATGTAAAGGATGTCCTCCAGCCAAGCGAAACCTGCCCCGACCAACCCCGCGTACACCAGACAGTCGGTCAACGAGTTCAGCTCGTTGCGTCGTGCACCGGTCATCATGAGCAGCAAGAACAGGCCTTTGGCCGCCTCTTCGGTAAACGGTGCGCCGATCACCAGCGTGACCGGGTTTATCCCGGTTGCCGTGGCGGTTTCGCTTGCCCCGGCGCTCAGCCACGCGTCAAGGACGATCTGCAGAACCGAGGCGATGACGAGGGCCGCCGATGTGCCCCAGATGAAAGCGAAAACCAGCAGGCGCGGGGGTTCGGGCTCCCACCTGTCGAGCCACAGGTAGGCCAGCACCACGATCGTCATGGCGATGCTGGACAGCACGAAGCCGATTGCCGCGCCGACTGGATTGAGCGCCGTCAGCAGGATGACAATGAGACCAGCGAGGGTTCCGAGCGCGATGATCACGCCCAGCGGGGCTCCGACCTTGCGGACGCGGCGCGCTAACGGTGCCGGGAATTGAGGGGGCGGTCTCTGGGCGCCGGCGTTTGACACGTCAGCAGGTTAGCCGCTGGCCGGCACTAGTTTGTCCTGCGTGTGCCCCGTCGAGTAACCTCATCCGGTACCTGTGTGTGCGATTCGCGGGTACAACCAAGAAAACAACACTTGTCCCTACGATCACACCTGTCCGGAGCAACCCACCAAATGCCAAGTCCCTCCGTCACCTCGCCGCAAGTAGCCGTCAACGACATCGGCTCGGCCGAGGATTTTCTCGCCGCCATCGACAAGACCATCAAATACTTCAACGATGGCGACATCGTCGAAGGGACCATCGTCAAGGTTGACCGTGACGAAGTCCTGCTCGATATCGGTTACAAGACCGAAGGTGTCATTCCTTCCCGTGAGCTCTCCATCAAGCACGACGTCGACCCCCATGAGGTTGTGTCCGTCGGTGATGAGGTTGAAGCCCTGGTCCTCACCAAGGAGGACAAGGAAGGGCGCCTGATTCTGTCCAAGAAGCGCGCTCAGTACGAGCGTGCCTGGGGCACCATCGAGGAGCTCAAGGAAAAGGACGAGGCCGTCAAGGGCACCGTCATCGAGGTCGTCAAGGGCGGCCTGATCCTTGACATCGGTCTGCGCGGCTTCCTGCCCGCCTCGCTGGTCGAGATGCGACGAGTTCGCGATCTGCAGCCGTACATCGGCAAGGAGATCGAGGCCAAGATCATCGAGCTGGACAAGAACCGCAACAACGTGGTGCTCTCTCGCCGCGCCTGGCTGGAGCAGACCCAGTCCGAGGTGCGCAGCGAATTCTTGAACCAGCTCACCAAGGGCGCCATCCGCAAGGGTGTGGTGTCCTCGATCGTCAACTTCGGCGCCTTCGTCGATCTCGGCGGCGTCGACGGCTTGGTGCACGTGTCCGAGCTGTCTTGGAAGCACATCGATCATCCGTCGGAGGTCGTCAACGTCGGCGATGAGGTCACCGTCGAGGTTCTCGACGTCGATATGGACCGCGAGCGGGTTTCGCTGTCCCTCAAGGCGACTCAAGAAGACCCGTGGCGGCACTTCGCCCGTACCCACGCAATCGGCCAGATCGTGCCCGGCAAGGTCACCAAGCTGGTGCCGTTCGGTGCGTTCGTCCGTGTCGAAGAGGGCATCGAGGGCCTGGTGCACATCTCCGAGCTCTCCGAGCGCCACGTCGAGGTTCCCGACCAGGTGGTCCAGGTCAGCGACGACGCGATGGTCAAGGTCATCGACATCGACCTGGAGCGGCGCCGGATCTCGCTGAGCCTCAAGCAGGCCAACGAGGACTACACCGAAGAGTTCGAAGCGTGGAAGTACGGCATGGCCGACAGCTACGACGACCAGGGCAATTACATTTTCCCCGAGGGCTTCGACGCCGAGACCAACGAGTGGCTTGAAGGCTTCGAGAAGCAGCGCGATGAGTGGGAGGCGCGTTACGCGGAGGCTGAGCGTCGCCACAAAATGCACA
>CAXMSM010000272.1:0-3886 GCA_964195655.1 uncultured Gammaproteobacteria bacterium
CACACCGGGCCAGTGTGTCTCAACCGCCCGCGGAAGTGCGGTTTCATTCCAAACCCGCCGATGCAGGCGGATCACACCGCACACCCACGGTGTCAGCACCCGCACACCCGCGGTGTCAGCACCCGGCCACCCACGGTGTCAGCACCCGCACACCCGCGGTGTCAGCACCCGCACACCCGCGGTGTCAGCACCCGGCCACGCACCGCCAGTGCCGCAGCCACCCGCTCGATGATCACGCCTTCGCGCCGTAGTAAGTCCACGCTGACCCGGATCACCACCCACCCCGCCGCTTCGAGCAACGCCATCCTGTCGATATCCCAGGCTCGCTGTCTGCCGTCCGACCAGTGCTGTTTGCCGTCGTACTCGACCGCGACCTTCCAGCGCGACCAGCCCATGTCGAGGCGGGCAAAGACTCTCCCGAACTCGTCGCGAACCTCGATCTGGGTCTCTGGCCGCGGAAGACCTTTCCGCACCAGCAGTAGTCGTGTCAGCGATTCATACGGTGACTCCGCCCCGCCGTCGACCAGTTCCAGCGTTTGACGGAGCCGGCAAAGGCCACGAGCGCCAGGATGACTCTGGGCTACCCGTTCGATGTCCACAACCTTGAGATCTGTGGCGTTCATCAATGCGTCGACTCGTTGCACCCCTTCGGTTTCCGACAGCAGCCGACCGAAATCGAAGGCCGTACGTGCTGGTGTGGTGACCGCCGGGCCGTCGACTTGCTGGGTCTCGCCTGGGTCCAGCACCTCCGAACGAACGACGATTCCCGGTGGCGGGCGACGGTTGCTGTGGATCAACTCCGCCGGCGCGTCGGAATCTATCCATTTGGCGCCCTGCACCGCCGCAGCCGACAGGCTGCAGAGCACACCCCTGCGACGAGACCACAGCCACGCGGCCCGGGCATGCCCGATTGCATCCAGCTCCGCACCACGCGGAATCCAGACGCCCGGGTAAACCGCCTGGTGAAATCGGCGCAGTTCGCGGAATGTGAGGTTGCCCGCGTGCAGCTGCTCGGACGCGCGAAACGGCCACTGGATCTCGTCCATGTCGGGCAGCGTGCCTCCGCTGCCCGACATTATTGATGCCTCAAAGCCCCGCTATCCACAGTTCGCCGCACCTTATCCACAGTTCGCCACACCTTATCCACAGCTCACCGCGCCGGGTGTGCGGATCTATCCGCGCCGGCCGGCGGGTCGCGCATGAAACCGCACAGCCAACCTCAAGCGACCGGCAGAAGCGCGTCGATCACCGATGCCAGCTGTTTGGCCGACCGGCATTCGTGCATCGTGATGACATCCTGGTAGCGGGGTACTGCCGAATCGCCACTGCCCCACAGGTGTTTGGGTTCGGGATTCAGCCAATGCGCGTGCCTGCTGGCGTTGACCATGTGGGCAAGCAGGCCTGTTTCGGGGTTGCGATAGTTGTTGCGGCCGTCGCCTAGTACCAGTAGCGAACTGCGTGGCGACAGCACATTCGGATACTGGTCGAGGAACGACACAAACGCGTGACCGTAATCGGAGTGGCCATCGCGGGTGTAGACGCCGGCCTCTCGCGTGATGCGCTGTACCGCGACCGCCAAGTCGGAATCAGGGCCGAACAACTGGGTCACCTCGTCGGTGGTGTCGATGAACGCGAAAACCCGAACCCGGGAGAACTGCTGGCGCAGCGCGTGCACCAGCAGCAGCGTGAAGTGGCTGAAACCCGCGACCGACCCGGACACGTCGCACAACACCACCAGCTCGGGCCGGGCTGGGTGCGGCTTCTTGAGCACCAAGTCGATCGGTACACCACCGGTGGACATCGACTTGCGCAGAGTCTTGCGCAGGTCGATCTCCCCGGCCCGCGAGCGCCGACGGCGCGCGGCCAGCCGGCTGGCCAGCGTCCGGGCCAGTGGCACCACCACACGGCGCATCTGCCGTAGCTGTTCGCCAGAAGCCCGCAGGAACTCGACATTCTCCGCGAGCTGCGGGACGCCGTACATCTGGACGTGGTCGCGGCCCAACTGCTCGGCGGTGCGCCGCTTCGTCTCGGACTCCACCATCTTGCGCAGCGCAGCGATGCGCTGTGCAGCGAGAGCTTTGGCGATCTGCTCTTGCGTCGGCGTGGGCTCATCGCCGTAGGAAGCCAGCAGCCCGGCCAGTAGTCGACCCTCCAGATCGTCGAGGCTCATCGCCTTGAGCGCCTGATACGCCGAGTACGACGGGCCACGACTGGAGCTGTATCGGCCATACGCCTCGACGATCTGGGCGATCATCGCCGCCAATCGCTCATCGAGGTTGGCCAAGTCCTCGTTGTCGGAAAGCATGTCGACCAGCGCGCTGCGCAATGCCTCGATGTCCTGCGGCGGCAGTGATTGTGCGTCCCCGCCGGCGTCGTCGGCGAGCACCGTCCGGGCGCCGAGTGCAGCCGGGAAGTAGAGATCGAACAACGCGTCGTATGTTTCGCGATGATCCGGGCGGCGCAGCACCGCGCAGGCGATGCCCTCGCGCAGCACCTCGCGGTCGGCCAGACCCAATACTGACATCACCCGCCCGGCATCCACCGTCTCCGACGGGCCCACCGAGATCCCCTGCCCGCGTAAAGCTTCCACGAACTCCACCAGATGGCCTGGAATTCCGTGGGGAGCCAGCGGCTGCGGCGGCCGGGTACGTCGGACAGTCATCAGTTGAGCCTCAGCTCCCCGGAGGCCTTGGTCTGGTCGGACTGGTGCTTGAGCACGACGCCCAGCGTCGCGGCGATCACCTCGTCGTCGATAGTGTCCAGTCCCAACGCCAGCAGGGTGCGCCCCCAGTCGATAGTCTCGGCGACCGAAGGCAGCTTCTTGAGCTGCATACCGCGCAGCACCCCGATGATGCGCACCAACTCCTCGGCGAGATGTTCGGGGAGCTCGGGCACCCGCGAGAGCAGGATGCGACGCTCCAGGTCGGGGTCGGGGAAGTCGATGTGCAGGAACAGGCAGCGCCGCTTGAGTGCCTCGGACAGTTCCCGAGTTGCGTTGGACGTCAGTACTACCAAGGGCCGGCGGGTAGCTGTGATCGTGCCGAGTTCGGGCACCGTCACCGCGAAATCGCTGAGCACCTCGAGCAGCAGGCCCTCGATCTCGATGTCGGCCTTGTCGGTCTCGTCGATCAGCAGCACGGTCGGCTCCGTACGCCGGATCGCAGTAAGCAGCGGACGGGACAGCAGAAATTCCTCGGAGAAAACATCGGTCTTCGTCTGATCCCAGTCACCACCGCCGATCGAGCCAGATTGGATGCGCAGGATCTGCTTTGCGTGGTTCCACTCGTAGAGTGCACGGGCCTCGTCTACGCCCTCGTAGCACTGCAACCGCACCAATTCGGAGCCGGTGGCCTGGGCAACGGCGCGGGCCAGTTCGGTCTTGCCGACACCCGCAGGCCCCTCGACGAGCAGCGGCTTGCCCAGCCGGTCGGCGAGGAACACCGCGGTCGCGGTAGCGGTGTCGGGTAGATAGCCGGTCTCGGCCAGCCGCCGCGCGACATCGTCGATGTCGGCGAACATCGGCATCGGGCCTGCGGGGAGGGTCATCGGGTCTCCTGACTCAAACCGGACGGGTGTGGCCGGCAACGGGCGAGCCCCACACAATCCACTTGGTCGACGTTAATTCTGGTAGGCCCATCGGACCTCTGGCGTGCAGCTTCTGGGTGGAGATGCCGATCTCTGCGCCGAAACCGAACTGCTCCCCGTCGGTGAATGCAGTCGATGCGTTCACCATCACCGCTGCAGCATCCACCCGTTCGGTGAACCGTTGGGCAGCAGCAAGATTCGATGCAACGATAGCCTCGGTGTGGCCGCTGCCGTACTCATTGACGTGCGCGATCGCGGCATCGAGGTCCTCAACGATCGCCAGCGTGATGTCCATCGAGAG
>CAXMSM010000273.1:0-4006 GCA_964195655.1 uncultured Gammaproteobacteria bacterium
CGATCGGTATTGTCGGGCTGCTCTTCAAAGATGAGATTCGCACCGGAGCACGGAATCTGTGGCTGGTCGCCACCGCACTCATAGTTTTTTCGCTGGTCATCGCGGCGGCTGAGTACTACGGCAGACAGACGCGCCAGGTCGAGCAGCTCACTTGGAAGGACAGCGTCATCGTTGGCCTAGCGCAATGTCTGGCGCTGGTGCCGGGGGTTTCGCGATCTGGTGCGACGATCAGCGCGGGTCTGTTCCGCGGCCTCGACCGTGAGCTTGCGGCGCGCTTCGGCTTCCTGCTGGCGATCCCGGCGGTATTCGCCTCAGGCCTCTTCTCGCTGCCCGACGCGTTCAACCCGGTCGGGGAAGGTATGAGCGCCAGTGGTGCCCAATTGCTGGTTGCCACCGTGATCGCGTTCATCGTGGGGTTCGCCGCGGTATCGTGGTTCCTGCGTTTCCTGGTCCGGCACAGCATGTACTGGTTCGTCGGCTACCGCATCGCGTTGGGGTCTGTCGTGTTGATTCTGTTGGGGACTGGGGTTGTGGCCGCGGCATGACTGACGAGCGCTTGCGCGAGGAACCGACATGACTGACGAGCGCTTGCGCGAGGAACCGACATGACCGTTCTGTTGCTGCGTCACGGCCGTTCGACATCGAACACCGCCCACACTTTGGCCGGTCGGTCCTCCGGTGTCGACCTCGACGATCTGGGCCGTGGGCAGGCCGGGGAGCTTGTCGAGCGTATCGGGCGGCTGCCGCTCCGCGCGATCGTCCGCTCGCCGATGCTGCGGTGTGAGCGAACGGTGGAACCGCTGGCCGCGGCGCTGGGATTGGACCCGGTCATCGACGAACGGATCTCCGAGGTCGACTACGGGTCTTGGACCGGCCGCAAGATCGGTGAGCTGGTGAAGGAACCGCTCTGGGGGGTGGTCCAGCAGCAGCCCAGCGCGGCGGTGTTTCCAGACGGGGAGGGGCTGGCCGGCGTCCAGGCCCGCGCGGTGGCGGCGGTGCGCGAGCACGACCGCAGGTTGGCCGACCAGCACGGCGGTGACGTGCTGTGGGTCGCATGTACGCATGGCGACGTGATCAAGGCGGTGCTGGCCGATGCGCTCGGCTCGCACCTGGACAGCTTCCAGCGCATCAACGCCGACCCGGCATCGGTAAGCGTCATCCGCTATACGACGGTGCGGCCGTTCGTGATCCATGTCAACCACACGGGCTCCGCGCTAAACGCCGCGCTGTCCGGGGCATCTGCCGGTGAGAAGTCTCAGGAACGCTCCCAAGACAGTGAAGTCCCGACCGGCGACGGTGTTGTGGGCGGATCGACCGGATGAGTGCCGCGCTGCGCAATTACGGCTGAGGTGGCATTGCCGGTATTTTGGACTCTGCCATGGCTCGCGAAATTCACGTCTTCCGCACACCCGACCGCTTCGTGGCCGGGACGGTCGGTCAACCAGGGAATCGAACCTTCTATCTGCAGGCCGTCCACGACAAGCGGATAATCTCGGTGATCCTGGAGAAGCAGCAGGTCGAGGTGCTTGCCGAACGGATCGCCGCACTGTTGTTGGAGATCAACCGTCGTTTCGGCACGCCGGTCCCGCCCGACACCGGTGACGTCGAGGACCTGAGCCCATTGATCACCCCGGTGGACGCCGAGTTCCGGGTAGGCACCATGGGGCTGGGTTGGGATTCCGACGCGGAGACGGTCGTCGTCGAACTCCTCGCGGTCTCAGACACCGAGTTCGATGCGTCCGTGGTCCTCGACGACGCCGAAGAGGGTCCCGACGCGGTGCGGGTGTTTCTGACCCCCGAGTCGGCCCGGGAGTTCGCGTCCCGGTCGAATCGGGTCATCTCGGCGGGACGCCCGCCGTGCCCACTCTGTGATGAGCCGCTGGATCCCGAAGGACACATTTGCATCCGAACCAACGGCTACCGGCGCGGTGCGCTGGCCGGGTCCGACGATGTCGACGACGCCTGAACAGGTGCTTCAGCGCGGTGAACTGACTGTCATCGGCCGGATCCGCTCTGCGAGCAACGCGACCTTCCTGTGCGAAGCGAAACTGGACGATCGCGTTCAACACTGCGTGTACAAACCGGTGAGGGGTGAGGCGCCGCTGTGGGACTTCCCGGACGGAACGCTTGCCGGGCGTGAAGTCTGTAGCTACCTGATTTCGGCGGCACTTGGCTGGAATATTGTGCCCTACACCACCATTGGTGACGGACCGGCGGGTCCCGGGATGTTGCAGTGCTGGGTTGACCAACCCGCCGACAACGCAGACGACGCAGACACCGGCCCGGACCTGATCGATCTGGTGCCATCGGGCAGGATTCCGGCCGGTTTCCTGCCGGTTCTGCAGGCCTACGACTACGCCGGTGACGAGGTCACGCTGGTGCACGCCGACGATGACCGGCTGCGCCGGGTGGCGGTGTTCGACGTGTTGATCAACAACGCCGACCGCAAGGGCGGACACCTATTGTCCGGTGTGGACGGGCAGGTCTACGGCGTCGACCACGGCCTCTCCCTACACGTCGAGGACAAGCTGCGGACCGTGCTGTGGGGCTGGGCGGGTAAGCCCGTCGACGGAGACACCCTCAAGGCGGTCGGCGAGCTCGGCGAAGCGCTCGGCGATGAGCTCGGCGCGCAACTGTGCAACCACATCACGCCCGGGGAAGTCACCGCGTTGCGGTCCAGAGTCGTTGCCTTGCTGAGAAATCCGGTGATGCCGCCACCTGATCGTGGGCGGCCGATACCGTGGCCGGCATTCTGACGTGGTGTACTTGCGCGGTGACCCTCACCGATGCGGCGCTGGCCGCGGCTGTGGCTGCCGAGGCGGGTGAGCTATTGCTGGCCATGCGTGAGGAGATCGGCTACGGGGATTTTTATGACCCTTACTATCTTGGCGACGCCGGCGATAAGCGTGCCAACACATTGATCCTGGAACGGCTGCACCGAGAGCGACCGTACGATTCGGTGTTATCCGAGGAGGCAGTCGATGACGTGTCGCGGGTCGACGCCGACCGCGTGTGGATCGTCGACCCTGTAGACGGCACCCACGAGTACTCGGTGCCCGGGCGCGCTGACTGGGCGGTGCACATCGCGTTGTGGCAACGATTCACCGGCATTTCCGGGCCTACCGGAAGTGGCACGATCACCGATGCGGCGGTCGCTCTGCCCGCGCACGGCGAGGTGTACCGCACCGACACAGTGACCGCTCCACCCCCGCGCACCGCCGGCCCGATCCGCATCACCGCCAGCTCCAACAGGCCGCCCGCGGTGCTGTGGCGACTCCGCGATCAACTCGACATCCAGCTGGTCCGGATTGGGTCGGCGGGAGCCAAGGCGATGGCGGTGGTCCGCGGTGACGTCGACGCCTATGTCCACGCGGGAGGCCAGTGGGAATGGGATTCGGCAGCCCCGGCCGGAGTGCTGTGGGCTGCCGGGCTGCATGCGTCGCGGCTCGATGGCTCCCCGCTGGTATACAACTGTCGCGACCCCTACCTTCCGGACTTGCTGATGTGCCGCCCGGAGATGGCTGACCTGCTGTTGGAAGCTATGCCATGAAAACGTGGTCGGCGCAGAGTGTTCCGGAGCTGGCTGGGCGGGGGCCACAGCTGCGGCTCTACGACAGCGCCGACCGGCAGGTGCGCCCGGTCACCCCTGGCGCCACAGCCGCGATGTACGTCTGCGGGATCACCCCCTACGACGCCACCCACCTAGGGCACGCCGCCACTTATCTGACCTTCGATCTCGTGCACCGCATCTGGTTGGACGGCGGTCACGATGTGCACTATGTGCAGAACATCACCGACGTCGACGATCCGTTGTTCGAGCGCGCGCAGCGCGACGGCATCGGCTGGCGCGAGCTGGCCGACCGTGAGACCGAACTGTTCCGCGAGGATATGGCGGCCATCAGGGTGCTGCCCCCGCACGACTATGTGGCGGCCACCGAGGCCGTGGCCGAAGTCATTGAGATCGTGGAGAAGCTGCTGGCTTCCGGGGCCGCCTACGTCGTTGACG
>CAXMSM010000274.1:0-3066 GCA_964195655.1 uncultured Gammaproteobacteria bacterium
TAGGTCGTGTCTGCTAATTGCGGGCGCGGTGGTGGGTGATGGCTGCGGCCAGGGTTACTCCGCCGAGGAATGTCAGGGCGTATTTGTCGTAGCGGGTGGCAATGGCGCGCCAGTGTTTGAGGCGGTTGAAACCGCGTTCGACGCTGTTGCGGTGCCGATAGCGCGTTGGGTCGAAGCTGGGTGGGCGTCCGCCGTGTGAGCCTTTGGTCTTGCGGCGCGCGATCTGGTCTGACCGCTCCGGAATGGTATGGGCGATGCGGTGTTCTCGCAGGTAGGCCCTCGTTGAGTCGTGGGAGTAGGCCTTGTCGGCCAGGAGGCGGAATCCGCGAGCGCCGTCGTGGGTGTGGCGGCTCAGCAGTGGCTCCAGTTGTGGGTTGTCACCGGCCTGGCCGGCGCTCAGCGTCACGATCAGGGGCGCGCAGTGAGCATCGACGAGGGCATGGATTTTGGTGGTCCACCCACCGCGGGAGCGTCCCAGCGCGTGATCAGCCGGCTCGTCGACCAGATTCGTGTAATTCGACCCAGCCCCCTGTGTGGTCAGCGGAGCGTGCGCCAGCCGCGTGCTGGTGAGCGCGGATGCTCGTGAAATCGATCGCCACCAACGCAGCCAGGTCGGGATCATCGACGACACCGCCGTGTGCGCGGACCGCGGCGAATATCGCCGCATAGGTGCCATCGGTCGACCAGCGGCGATGACGCTCCCAAACCGACTGCCACGCAACAAATTCAGCCGGTACCTCCCGCCACGGCGCACCGGTGCGGAAGCGCCACGCGATCGCCTCCAGCGTCGCGCGATGATCATTCCAGGGCCAAGCTGCGTCGATATTCGATGCCAAATCGAGTTGCCAAGGCTGAGCGACGTCAAGCAGGAGTTGCTCCGCCGAGATCGCGGCCAACCCGCCGCTGGTGGTCAGTGGGGTCAAGGACGTCTTGGACCAGCAACGTAGTTCGAGGGTGTCGGAGAGCCTGCGCTACGTCGCAGCCTGGAACGCCGCGTTCCTGCCGTCCAAGGATCTAACTGAGGGCATGACCGCGGCGTTCGCCAAGCGACCGCCGCAGTTCACCGGTGAGTAGGCACACGTACCCTGACGGACGTGGCCGACCTACATCCCGACATCGCTGTCCTCGCTCCACTCCTCGGCACCTGCGCAGGTCAGGGCGCCGGCGAGTACCCGACCATCTCGCCGTTCGGCTATGCCGAGGAAGTCTCCTTCGGACATGTCGGCAAGCCATTCCTGCGCTACGACCAACGGACGAAGGCCCTCGATGACGGCCGGCCGCTGCACGCGGAGACCGGTTACGTGCGGGTGCCGTCCCCGGGGCGGGTCGAACTGGTGCTGGCCCATCCGACCGGCATCACCGAGATCGAAGAGGTGCGCTCTCGGTGACCGGCACCGCGATCGTGATGGAGTTGGGCGCGACGGCGATCGGTCTCTCTGCATCAGCGAAAGACGTGACCGCGCTGAGCCGTTCGATTCGCATCGAAGGCGGGGAGCTCACCTACACGCTGCGGCTGGGCGCGGTCGGCCAACCGCTGCAACACCACCTCGCCGCGACGTTGCGCAAAAAGGCGTAAGCATGCGAGACCCCGGCAGGACGCCAGGCAGGATCGATGTCCCGGCCGATCTCGACGCCGTCACAGCAATTGGCGAAGAAGACCACACTGGGATCGACGGTGCCGCCGTCGACCGGATCTGGCAGGCCACCCGCCACTGGTATCAGGCGGGAATGCACCCCGCGATCCAGTTGTGTCTGCGCCACGACGGACGGGTCATCCTCAACCGCGCGATCGGGCACGGTTGGGGCAACGCACCGACTGATCCGCCCGATGCCGAGAAGGTGGCGGTCACGACGGAAACGCCGTTCTGCGTCTATTCGGCGGCCAAGGCGATCACCACAACCCTGGTCCACCTACTCGTCGAACGCGGATGCTTCTCACTCGACGATCGCGTCTGCGACTATCTGCCCAGCTATACCAGTCACGGCAAGGATCGCACGACGATCCGGCACGTGATGACCCACAGCGCAGGTGTCCCGTTCGCCCCCAAACGCAGGCCCAACGCCAACCGGATGGACGACAGCGAGTACGCCCGCGAACAACTCGGCGAGCTGAAGCCGATCTACCGGCCGGGATTGATGCACCTCTACCATGCGGCCACGTGGGGCATCCTTACCCGCGAGATCGTCTCAGCAGCCACCGGAAAAAACATCCAGGACATCCTGGCCGCCGAGATGCTCGATCCGCTGGGATTCCGTTGGACGAATTACGGCGTTGCAGCGCAAGATATTTCACTGGTGGCGCCCAGCCACGCCACCGGTGCGCCGTTGCCCGCTCCGATCGCGGCAGCCTTCCGTAAAGCGATCGGCGGAACCTTGCACGAAATCATTCCCTTTACCAACGATCCGATATTCCTCACCGGCGTGATGCCGTCCTCAAACACGGTGTCTACCGCCAATGAACTGTCCCGATTCGCCGAACTCCTGCGCCGTGGTGGAGAACTCGACGGTGTGCGCCTCCTGGAACCGGAAACCCTGAGCGGCGCGGTGACCGAATGCCGGCGCTTGCGGCCGGATATGGCGAACGGGCTGATGCCGCTTCGCTGGGGTACCGGATTCATGCTGGGGACGAAGCGGTTCGGACCGTTCGGGCGTAATGCGCCGGCCGCATTCGGACATCTCGGATTGGTCAACGTCGCCGTCTGGGCCGACCCCGAGCGCAGGCTTGCCGCTGGACTCATCAGCAGTGGAAAACCCGGCCAGCATCGCGAAGCCAACCGCTACACCGCACTGATGGACTGTGTCGCAGCCGAGATCCCGCGAGTCGGATAGGAGTGGTCATCGTCTCTCCCATACTCGCGGCTTTTGGTGGCCCCCTGCAGTTCTAATTCGAGCTGGCAGCCCCTCATACTTGCTCCTCGACAAAATCCTGCTCCACAACTTGGAGTTCAGCCGTTATCGAGGTCGTCAGGCTCAGCCATCGTCGAGATCGAGCCAACTGAGTCCATGATGCGGCGGAGAACCGCTCGCGCCTCCGGAACCTTCCCGACGGCCAGAGTTCTGTCGCAG
>CAXMSM010000275.1:0-3585 GCA_964195655.1 uncultured Gammaproteobacteria bacterium
TACCTGTGCTGAGTACGACGTGGCGCCCGCGGTGAGCGAGGTCGGCCGCAGCCAGTTGATGCGACCACGGTGCCTCGATGCCACGATCGCGGATGACTCTCACCACATCTGGGTCAGCCCAGCGCGGCCATGCGCGTGTTCTGGCCCGTCGCGGTGGCAGATCTGCGATATGGCGCAGCGGATGTTCGCCCGAAGCGGTGCCCTCGACCGCGCAAGCGAGCAGCTCGCGGCCGAAATCCGACACCGGATCTGTCACCGAGGACCCTCCTGGATGTCGCGTGGACGCCGCCCATTAACCGTCCAATAGCCGCCGCACCTCAATTGTTCACTACCTGATTTCTCCGAGACTGTCACCGGCGGCGCTGAACATGGTTGACTAGCTGCGGTCGCGGCTTCTGTGTTCGTGTATTCGCACTCGCAGGATCGACGTTGCGGTCGTGGTACCTGCGAGGGTGGTAGGTCGGGTCGAGATCCGAGCACTCCACGAAGGTATGGCGGTCGGAACGGGCCCGGTGCACCGGAAGTCGGTGGACCGCTCCCGGTAAAGAGAAGGAAAGTACGAGAGATGCCCCAGGGAACTGTGAAGTGGTTCAACGCGGAGAAGGGCTTCGGCTTTATCGCCCCCGAGGACGGCTCTGCTGATGTGTTTGTCCACTACACGGAAATTCAGGGCAGCGGCTTCCGCACCCTGGAAGAGAACCAGAAGGTCGAGTTCGAGGTCGGCCAGAGCCCCAAAGGGCCACAGGCCACCGGGGTTCGCGCCGTCTGAGGAGAAGCGGGCCTAACCAGATACCTCTTGACCACCCTCGCGTCATCCACCACGGAAGGCGCGGGGGTGGTCTGCTTCTGGCCCGGGACCGGGCCTTCCGGCCCGGCAACACCTCTGTGCGGTCGGGCTGCCTTAATGTCACTTGTGTGAGCCAGCTGTCCTTCTTCTCGGCTGAGTCGGTGCCACCGGCCATCGCCGACCTGACAGGAATCCTGGCTGCGCCCGGACAGGTCTCCCTCGTCAGCAGCGCACAAACACCGGCGGCGCGGTTGTCGGTAGTGGTGGACCGGCTGTGGCGCGCCGAGGCGCTCGCTGCGATGATCGCCGAGGCCGGATTGCAGGCCGAGATCGCCCGTACGGACGAGGACACGCCCCTGGTCCGTACCGCGGTGGATGCCCGACTGGTCAAGATCGCCAGGGAGTGGACCAGGGGGGCGGTCAAGACCGTGCCGCCGCAATGGCTGCCTGGGCCTCGGGAGCTGCGGGCGTGGACGCTGGCATCCGGAACGCCCGATTCGGGCCGCTATCTGCTCGGGTTGGACCCGCATGCGCCCGAGACGCACTCGCCGCTCGCATCGGCAATGATGAGGGTCGGGATAGCGCCAACTCTGATCGGTACCCGCGGGACGCATCCGGCGTTGCGGATCAGTGGTCGACGGCGCCTATCACGCCTGGTAGAGAACGTGGGGGACCCCCCTGGTAGCGCTGAAGCAATGACACATTGGCCGCGGACATAGCTGCCTTGCAGACATCGGAGATGCGGGGGCGAGTTTGCTTCGACAGGCCGGGGGTGCGAAATTGTCAGTTGCCGGAGCGGGTTGCATGAATGGTGCCGACCGACTGGGCAGCAGCTGAGGAAGTGGAGCTAGGCGAAGGTGGCTGACGAGAACCGCGGCAGCGGGAACAACGTCCGGCGACTCGTGATTGTCGAGTCGCCGACTAAAGCACGCAAAATCGCGGGGTATCTGGGATCCAACTACATCGTCGAATCGTCCCGCGGACACATTCGTGACCTGCCCAGATTCGCCGCTGACGTCCCCGCCAAGTACAAGTCGGAGCCGTGGGCGCGTCTCGGGGTCAATGTGGATGCGGACTTCGAACCGCTGTACATCGTCAGCCCCGATAAGAAGAGCACCGTTGCCGAGCTGAAAGGCCTGCTCAAGGGTGTCGACGAACTGTACCTGGCCACGGACGGTGACCGTGAGGGCGAAGCGATCGCGTGGCATCTGCTTGAGACCCTGAAACCGCGCGTCCCGGTCAAGAGAATGGTGTTCCACGAAATCACCGAGTCGGCGATCCGGGCGGCCGCCAACGATCCGCGCGACCTGGACAACGACCTGGTGGATGCCCAGGAGACCCGGCGCATCCTGGACCGGCTCTACGGCTACGAGGTCAGCCCGGTGCTGTGGAAGAAGGTCGCGCCGAAGCTGTCGGCCGGCCGGGTGCAATCCGTCGCGACCCGCATCATCGTTCAGCGTGAACGCGAACGGATGGCATTCCGCAGTGCGGGCTACTGGGATGTCACCGCCGAACTTGACGCCAGCGTTTCGGATGCAGCCGCGTCTCCTCCCAGGTTCACCGCCAAGCTCAACACCGTCGACGGTCGACGGGTGGCCACCGGCCGTGATTTCGACTCCCTGGGGGCTGCCAAGAAGCCCGACGAGGTGCTCGTCCTCGACGAGGCGGCAGCGGGGGAGCTGGCTGCGGGTTTGCGTGGCGCGCAGTTGCAGGTGGCCTCCGTCGAGCAGAAGCCCTACACTCGCCGGCCCTACCCGCCCTTCATGACCTCGACGCTGCAGCAGGAGGCCGGTCGCAAGCTGAGGTTCTCCTCGGAACGCACGATGAGCATCGCGCAGCGTCTCTATGAGAACGGCTACATCACTTATATGCGGACCGACTCGACGACGCTGTCGCAGTCGGCCATTGATGCCGCGCGCAACCAGGCCCGCCAGCTGTACGGCGAGGAGTACCTGCACCCGTCACCGCGGCAGTACACCCGCAAGGTCAAGAACGCGCAGGAGGCCCATGAGGCCATCCGCCCTTCAGGGGACGTGTTCCAGACCCCGGGTCAGCTGCACTCGGCGCTCGAGAGCGACGAGTTCCGGCTCTACGAGCTGATCTGGCAGCGCACTGTCGCCTCACAGATGGCCGATGCCCGTGGCACGACGCTGTCGCTCCGCATCGCCGGTAGCTCCCAGCTCGGCGGTGCAACCCCAAGGGACGTGGTTTTCAACGCCAGCGGTCGCACAATCACGTTCGCCGGCTTCCTCAAGGCCTATGTGGAGAGCCTTGACGAGCAGGCCGGCGGTGAGGCCGACGACGCCGAGAGCCGGTTGCCGAGCCTGACCCAGGGGCAGCGGGTTGACGCGGCACGGCTGACTGCCGACGGACACACCACCAGCCCGCCCGCCCGGTACACCGAAGCCTCGCTGATCAAGACGCTGGAAGATTTCGGCATCGGCAGGCCGTCGACCTACTCGTCGATTATCAAGACCATTCAGGACCGCGGCTACGTGCACAAGAAGGGCAGCGCGCTGGTCCCGTCATGGGTGGCGTTCGCGGTCATCGGGCTCCTCGAACAGCACTTCGCGCGGCTGGTCGACTATGACTTCACCGCGGCAATGGAAGATGAACTCGATCAGATCGCCTCGGGTAACGAGCGAAGGTCCAACTGGCTCAACAACTTCTACTTTGGTGGCGATTACGGGGTCGAGGGATCGATTGCGCGCGAAGGCGGACTCAAGAAGCTCGTCGGCGGCAACCTCGAAGAGATCGACGCCCGGCTGGTCAACTCCATCAAGCTCTTTGACGACGAC
>CAXMSM010000276.1:0-4475 GCA_964195655.1 uncultured Gammaproteobacteria bacterium
TGCCTGCCGACGACCGCATAGGCGAGGCCCGTCTATCTGCAGCACCAAATCGACCCACTCCGCTCACCGGCGCGGAGAACGACGACGCCTGCTCCGTGCGACGCCAGTCGATGAGTTCCTGCGGGATCTCCCGAAGGAAACGTGATTCGGGGTTGAGCATCGGCTGACCCCACGACGAACGGATCTTGGCACGGCTGAGGTAGAGACGCTGGCGGGCGCGGGTGATGCCGACGTAGGCCAGTCGACGCTCCTCGGACAGCTCAACCGGGTCGCCCAACGCCCGCATATGCGGAAACATTCCGTCTTCCCATCCGGTGACGAAAACCGTCGGGAACTCTAGCCCTTTAGCGGTGTGCAGCGTCATCATCGTCACAACACCCGCCCCGTGCTCGGGGATATCGTCGGCGTCGGCGACCAGTGACACCCGCTCCAAAAAAGCAGCCAGTACCCCGATGTCGGGCACGTCCTCCTCTTCCGGTTCCGCGTCGACCAGCGCCCTCGCGTTGGCCAGGTCAGTGCTGAATTCATGCGCGACGCTGACTAATTCGTTGAGGTTGTCCAGCCGGGCCAGATCCTGCGGGTCACTCGAGGCCTCAAGGCCAGCCCGATAACCGGTGCGGTCCAGCACAGCCTCGACGAGATCACCGAGCTCCTCGTCGAGTTTGCCTCGCAGCTCATCGAGTAGCCCGACGAATCCGGTAATCGCCTTCTCTGAGCGAGTGTTGAGCATCGGTACATTGCCTGCGGCCGCCGCCAACAGCGCGTCGTTGAAGTTCGCGGCGGTGCTCTCGGCATGCACCGCGACACATGCCTCGGCCCGGTCACCGATACCGCGGCGCGGGGTGTTGATGATGCGCCGCATACTCACCGAATCGCCGGGGTTGTCCAGCACCCGCAGGTAGGCGACGATGTCCCGAATCTCTCGACGCTCGTAGAAGCGCACTCCCCCAACGACTTTGTACGGAATACCGGCCCTAATGAAGACCTCCTCAATGGCGCGCGAGGAGTTGTTGGTGCGGTAGAACACCGCCACGTCGTTGTAGGAGAACGCACCGTCCACCGAAACAGCGCTGTCAGACAGCGAGTCAATCTCCTGAGCGACGAACCTGGCCTCATCGTGCTCGTTGTCGGCGACGTAGCCGACAATCAGCTCCCCCTCCCCGGAGTCGGTCCAGAGCCGTTTCTCACGCCGCCCGGCATTCCGCGAGATCACAGAGTTGGCCGCGTTCAGAATCGTTTGGGTCGAACGGTAGTTCTGCTCCAGAAGAATCGTTGTAGCGCTTGGGAAGTCGCGTTCGAAGTCCTCGATATTACGGATCGTTGCACCGCGAAATGCGTAGATGGACTGGTCGGCGTCGCCGACCACGCACAGCTCAGCCGATGGCACCGAATCGGCATCTGCTGCACCGTCGGATTCAACTCCTACAAGCTCACGCACCAACATGTACTGGGCGTGGTTGGTGTCCTGATACTCGTCGACGAGGATGTGCCGGAATCGCCGCCGGTAGTGCTGGGCGATCTGCGGAAAGGCCTGCAACACAGCGACTGTCTCGCCAATCAGGTCATCGAAGTCCAGTGCGTTCGCCGCGCGCAACCTGCGCTGGTACTCCCCGTACACCTCAGCGATGATGCGGGCCAGATCGTCGGCGGCCTCCGATGCCTCAGCGCCCGCCTGCTCAGGGCCGATCAATTCGTTCTTGAGATTGGAGATGCTGTTGGCGAGCAGTCGTGGCGAGTTCCGTTTGGTGTCCAGACCCATGTCCTTGCCGATCATCAGCAGCAGGCGTCTTGAGTCGTCGGCGTCATAGATGGAGAAGTTCGAGTTGAGCCCCGGCAGCAGCGAGGCCTGGTTGCGCAGGATCCGCACACACGTCGAGTGGAACGTCGACACCCACATGTTGCGGGCCCGCGGGCCCACCAACTGCCCAACGCGTTCACGCATCTCGGCAGCCGCCTTATTGGTGAACGTGATGGCAAGCACCTGCCCTACGCCCACATCGCGGGCGGCCAGCAGGTAGGCGATCCGGCGGGTCAAAACCGCGGTCTTACCCGAGCCGGCACCCGCCACGATCAGAAGCGGGGCACCCTCATGCAGCACGGCAAGACGCTGCTGAGGATTCAGGTCTTCGAGAAGGTCCGAGTGAAGCTGATCGGTTTCGGTAGACACAGGAAGAGCGGACATATCGTTGCAAACCTACCGCTGCCCGGCGACACTCTTTGCGCGGCACGGCCGGTAGTGGCACACTCATGGAGTGCTAACTGCGCAGTGGCGATTTTTTTACGGGTACCGGCCAGCGGTGCTCGTGGTTTAGCTGCTTCCCTCCAGCCCCGCGGTCCGCTTCCGGATCCGGGGCTCGTCTCTTGTGTGAGGCCCGAAACCGGATGAGACCAGACCCTTCACACAACGAGTATTCGGAGAACCAAGACATGACCACGATGGAAACCGCCGGAACTACGGAAGCTTCACAAACTTCGGCCACTGCGGCGACTACTGGAGCTCCCGAAAGTTCCAAGGCGGCCAATAGCCCCGATATCGCTGAACTGCGTCAGGAAATCGATCGCCTCGACGCGGCCATCCTCGAAGCCGTCCAGCGCCGCACCGAGGTCTCCCAGCTGATCGGCAAGGCTCGCATGGCCTCCGGCGGAACCCGCCTGGTGCACAGCCGGGAAATGAAGGTCATCGAGCGCTTCAGCGTGCTGGGTGCCGAGGGCAAGAACCTGGCGATGCTACTTCTCCGCCTGGGCCGCGGCCGTCTCGGCCACTGAGCCTCCGGCGGGCGCGGGATTTCGGCGCAGTTGGTCACGCTGACCGTGACAAAGTGCACCGAAATCACTGGGGACCGAGCGCCTCAACCAGCCACGGCCTCAACCATTCGACCGTCTCGGGTGTCGGATGCACACCATCGCTGCGCATCCTGATGCCGTTGACCCAGGTCTGGTAGTACCCGTTGGGGCTCAGCTTGCGGTTCAAGTCCAGCAGCGAAGCGTTGCGCCGATCAGAGACGACGCTGCGCAATATCGTGTTCCAACGGTCAACTCGCTTGGGCAGGTCCTCGGGGTACAGGCTGCCGTCCGCTTTCTCCGCGCGCCGGTTATACGGCTCGGTAGTCACGACAATCCGCGCGCCGGTCGACCCCAGGATGTCCAGCGCGCGGTTCAGCTCACCGCGCAGGTACCCGTCGTAGCGGGACTCGCCGATGTGCGTCCAGCGGCCATCTTTCATCCGATCGACGATCTCCCAGCGCCCGACAGCCAACAGCACCACATCGGGTCGCTCATGGTTTATCCGCTGCGCCCACCGGCTGGGCCAAGCATCGCATTCAGGTTTCTGATCTAGCTCCCGTCCGACATATTCATACGGTCCACCGCGGGCGATACCGCACCCGATGGTGGTGTAGTCAGCAAAATCCAGTCCCGGCGTCTGTGGCAGATACCGCATCAAAGTCCACGCGATTGAGTCCCCGAACACCACCACCCTGGTGTCTCCGGGGGCGCCCTGACGCACCGATCTGGGTACCTCGACGGGAATCTCGGGCGCGATCAATGCCGCCGAGTCGATCTGTGGACCCCTAGCCGACCCGCCGGGTTTCACCCCCACCGGCAGCACGGTCATCGCCACCACCGCGGCGGTTGCAGCCGTCGCGGCGGCCAGCGGCAGCATCGGCACGGTCACCGGCCGCCACCGACGGACGGGTTGTTCGACGAGCCACCACACCAGCGTCGCGACCGCGATGGTCGCCGCACAGCGCAGCGCGAACAGTTCCCAGCCGGTCGTGCCGGTCCGTTCCCCGTTGACTACCAGGAAGATCGGCCAATGCCACAGGTAAACGCCGTAGGAGATCGCGCCGAGCCCAACCAATGGCGGTAGCGCCAGCACGCGCGCCACCGGCCCGTCCTGCTCGAGCGCCACCGAAGCGATGATGAGGATCGCGGCCGCGGCGACCACGATCAGCAGGCCGCGACTGAACTCTTCCGCACTGCCGGTGGCGACATGGGCGGCCAAGCCCAGCACCCCCAACCCGACGAACGGCAGTACGCGGGCGAGCCACCGGGCCCAACGGGAACGCAGGACCATCCCGCCGGAGGTCAGCCCGCGCCAGTCACGCACCAGCAATGCCGCTGCTGCGGCGCCAACCAGCAGCGCCTGCATACGGGTATCGGTACCGAAATAGATCCGGTTGAGCGTCGTTTGGGAGGCCCCGGAACTGAATACGATCGTCGCGCCCGCGGACACGATCACCCCGACCGATGCGATGGCGAACACCGCGATACGTACCACCCGCACCGTCAACGGGACGCCCCGGCGATAGGCCATCGCGGCAAGACCCGCGACGACGGCGGCCAGCAGCAACGGCCAGAGGACGTAGTACTGCTCCTCGACTCCCAGTGACCACGTGTGCTGCAGAGGCGACGGCGGAGCGCCCTGGGAGAAGTAGTCGCTCTTCTCCGCGACGAACACCCAGTTCGACATCCAG
>CAXMSM010000277.1:0-2802 GCA_964195655.1 uncultured Gammaproteobacteria bacterium
ACACCTCTGGCGCCTCGACGAGTCGGATGGCGATCTGTGCCTGCGAACCGGCGTTAACGGCGAAGCGGCGAGCATGGGGCACAAGCTAACGATTGCGATTCAGTCGTGGGAAGCAACCGTCCGGTGGTCGAGCGCTAAACCTGCCCTAGCCCGGCCCTAGCCCCAGCCCTCCTGGGCTAGCCGCCGAAAGTCACCATGGAAACCCGTTCGGACCTCTCGCCAATCGGAGACAGGTCTGGCCAGCCGTGAGTTACCAGCCGCCCGGAATCCCCGGAATCCCCGGAATCGCCGGAATCGCCGGAATCGCCGGAATCGCTGGAATCGGTGGAGCCGGTGGAGCCGGTGGCGGAGCAATCGGACATCCATCCACCCCCGGAACACAGGGAATGGCCGGAACCGGCGGCGGAGGTTGCTGTGGATAGTCTGCTGAAGCCACGGGTGCCCCCATGAGGGCGAACACTGCGATGACACCGACGATCAAACTCTTCATCTGCGCTTCCCTTCATCTTCTGTGACGTCGAAGCGGGCCTCAATGGTACCTACAAAGCAGTGTCATGGGCGGCAACCGCAGAATCTGATTAGGGCGGGCTGAGTGTGGTCACCTGACTTGGCTCCACTTTGGCCCTCACCTTCCATCCAGCACCGCTGGCGTCGAAGCCATGCCATCAAGATCCTTGTGTAGATGGCGTCACGGGGAGAGTGCTTCACCGTCTTCCAATGCCTACCGCACGGGCAGCGGCGGCCCATAAACCAGCAGAAACCGCGCGGTGGTCAGGGCCAAATTCTTTCCTGGCTCGATTCGTACCGAGGAGGCGGTCAGGTCATCGGAGGACCCGACCGCCTCTACTCAGCACGTCCGCGGCGGAGTCTCCACGGCCCCGGCGGGCGCTCTCTCAGGCGCTGACATTGATACTGCGCAGCCTGCATGAGCATGGCCTGAGAGCGCACCAAGAACTGGCCGTGGAAACTAAGGCGCGGAATCCAATAGGCCTTCGGCCCCACCATCCAACGGCGGGCGGAGCCGAACCACACGGAGATGCCATCTAGCAGCATCCGAAGAAACCACCCCGCCCAGAGGCAGAGTGCCTACCATTTGAAGATGAATACCACCCGCTTCCGATACCTAATCGCCTGCGGTGTCCTCGCGGCATCGGCCATCCTCGGCGCTCCGACCGCCCTGGCTCAACCCGATAACCCCGGAGACCCGGGCAACCCAGTCGGGCCTGGTATCCCTATGGCTCCAAACGATCCGGCGTGCATTGCCCAGCCGGGCAACGGGGTGTGCGCTGGCGGCCCGTACGGACTTCCCGGCGCACCCGGTATGCCCGGTATGCCCGGCGCACCCGGTATGCCCGGCGCACCCGGTATGCCCGGCGGCGCGGGTGGCGCGGGTGGCGCGGGCGGCATGGGCGGCTTCTGAACCCTGAGCCAGACCCCAGATGTGTACGGGATCACCGCCAGTGCCAACCGGTCCCCTAGTGCCCGCTCCCCGACGAGAGCGGTAGCCGTTACCTGGTTGGGTGATGGTAGGCCGGGCCCGTTTAACAGCGAACAGCTCTCCACCCACCAATACCCACGATGTGGCTTCATTTGGCATCCTGCGGATTTCACCGTGTGTAAAAACGAAGCAATGCCCTGAGTGCTTTGGCGTCGATGCGGCGGAGTTCCGGCCCAGCCCCTCTGACTTGCGGGTATGACGTGGTTCATCATGGGTCCTGGTCTATCCGAGGAATGTGCGGCCGCCGGGGCGGGATGAACCACTGGCGGCAGGATGCCGGGTTCATGCTCAGTTGATGCGGCGACCGCTTGCTCATGCGCGACGTACCAAAGCCTGCCGCCGCTGCGGATAGGGGCCCGCAACATGCCCCAACGGGTGCCGTCGCTTTCGGCGACGTGCCCGATGTCCCACGGATTCGACCAGGCCTCGCAGGACCACCAGCCGGTCAGCCACCTCGACTGAGCAGGGGTGAGGCAATCGCCACGGATTCGCCGGAGATCGAACAGTTCGGCACAGTCACTGACGGCGACAACCCCCGTGGTTGTCATCCAGAGAGACGCTCACCAGATGGTGCGGTTGCAGCACGCACTCCTCAACGGCCACAACGGCGCTGACGAGTGCGCCCGCGTTCTCGGAGTCGAGGTGCAGCTACGCGCCAACCTGGCCGACGCCCCCGACTCGGGCCAGCCCCGACACCGCCACCGTGGTGCCTGCCCGGCGGCGAACCGCAGTTCAACCGTCTCGACAACACATACGCCGGCGTCACCATAGGTAGTTGGGAACGCACATCGGTGACGACGTGTGAATCTCGACAGACGACCACACCTTCGGCGCGGCCGACATGATCGACGGGATGGCGGACCGGTGAACGGGCTGACGGTCGCGACCGTAGGCGGGTGCGGATACCAGCGGATTGGGTGGAGAAACAGCCGGAGTACCACGTGTAGTAACTAACGCAATCGGCCCCGGTCATCCGCAGCGCGGCGGTCGGGGCCAACTCGTCAATGGGTTCGATTGGTGTTGGTGGAGGCGGTCAGGTCGGGGGGGTGACCCGACCGCCTCCAGTCAAACACTGCCGCACGGAGATCGGGGGGGGGGTGCCTCCGGGCGGGCGCTCACATTGGGCGCTGACATTGATACTGAGCCACGTGTCTGAGCGTGACCTGAGGGTGCGCCAAGAACTAGCCGTGCAACTACAGCAGCAGCCAAGCCCGGCTATCCGCTGAACTACTCAACGGGCGACCGACGGGCCCGGCGGCTCAACCTGACGGCCTGGACGGTCGCGATGACGACAGCCAACACGG